>DASQKT010000615.1:0-2832 GCA_035630415.1 Skermanella sp. | reverse complement strand
ACCGTCCTCGAACAGGAACTCCATGGTGCCGACGCCGCGGTAGCCGAGTTCCGACGTGGTGCGGGCTGCAAGACTGCCAATGAACTCCCGCTGTTCGGCATTGAGTGCCGGGGAGGGAGCCTCTTCGACCACTTTCTGGTGGCGGCGCTGGACCGAGCAGTCGCGCTCGCCGAAATGGACGGCATTGCCGTGCATGTCACCCAGCAACTGGATCTCGATATGGCGCGGCTTGGACAGGTACCGCTCCATATAGACCTGATCGTTGCCAAACGCGGCGCGCGATTCGCCACGGGCAAGCTGATAGGCCTCCCGCAGCTGGTCGGCCGACCAAGCCACCTTCATCCCCTTGCCGCCACCACCGGCGGCCGCCTTGATCAGCACCGGGTAGCCGGTGTGATCGGCGACCGCGACGGCTTCCTCAAGCGACTCTACTGGGCCGGGCGAACCGGGGACCACCGGAAGGCCAAGGTCGAGCACCGTCTTCTTGGCGGTGACCTTGTCGCCCATGATCCGGATATGCTCCGGCGTCGGGCCGATGAAGGTGAAGCCGTGCTCCTCCACCATCTGCGCGAACTGGGCGTTCTCCGACATGAAGCCGATGCCGGGATGGATCGCGTCGGCGCCCGTGATGGTCGCGGCGGTCAGAATCGCCGGTATGTTCAGATAGCTTTCGCGGGCGGACGCCGGTCCGATGCAGACCGCCTCGTCGGCCAGCCTCACATGCATGGCGTCGGCATCGGCCGTGGAGTGGACCGCGACGGTCTGTATCCCCATCTCGCGGCAGGCGCGGTGGATGCGGAGGGCGATTTCGCCTCGGTTGGCGATCAGAACCTTTTCGAACAATGGGATGGTCCCTTATTCGATAGTCATGAGGACTTCGCCGAACTCGACCGGCTGGGCATCGCCGACGAGAACCTGGGAAACCGTCCCGGCCTTGGGGGCCTTGATCGGGTTCATCACCTTCATCGCCTCGATGATCAGGACGGTCTGCCCGGCCTTCACCGTGTCGCCCACGCGGACGAAGGGCGGTCCGCCCGGCTCGGACGAGATATAGGCGGTGCCGACCATCGGGGAGGTCAGGGCGCCGGGATGGCTCGACACGCCGAGAGCTGCCGGAGCGGACGCGGCGGTGGCCGGCGCGGCAACGCCGCCTGCGGGCGCCTGGGTATAGAACGCCGGCGCGGTGCCGCCCTTGGTGACGCGGATACGCTTCTCGCCCTCGGCGAACTCGATCTCGGTCAGTCCCGTTTCGTCCAGCAGGCCCGCGAGTTTGCGGACCAGATCACCATCGATGTCGAAAGTCGCCATATCAGTTCCCGTTACTCAAATCGGCATCGATCAGCCGCGCCAGCGCGTCCAGTGCGAGCAGATAGCCATGCGCGCCGAAGCCGCAGATGACACCCTTCGCGACAGGCGACACATAGGAATGGTGGCGGAAAGCCTCGCGCCGGAAGACATTGGACAAGTGGACCTCGATCACCGGAAGCTCCGCTACCGAAAGCGCGTCCATGATGGCGATGGAGGTATGCGTATAGGCACCCGCGTTCAGAATGATGCCGTCGTGTTCGCCCCGCGCCTGCTGAATCCAGGAGACCAGTTCGCCTTCCAGGTTGGACTGGCGAAAGTCGACCGCGATGTTCAGGGCTTCCGCCCGTTCCAGGCACAGCGCCTCGATGTCGTCGAGAGTTTCCGTCCCATAGATGGCCGGCTCACGCACGCCCAGCATGTTGAGATTTGGGCCGTTGAGGACCAGGACTGAGGGCTCGATAGCCACGGGGCGGCTTTCCAGGCTGCGGTTGCGATGCCGCGTTTATAGCACGCGCTGCCGACAGGGCAATGCCCGTGGCTGGGAGACAGCGGGTGAGACGGCGGGTGGAGCTCCTTTGGATGCCGCGTTCGTCCGGTTCAGCCCCCCTCCGCCGGTATTTCTCGCCTGGATGGATCAATCTTCTTCCGGAGAGCCATGCAGTTCCCGTGCGCGGCTGTAGAGCCGGGTGAGCATGTCGTTGAGCCGGCAGTTTTCCTCTCCGGTCAGGGAGCCCAGAAGGTTCGCTTGCAGATTGACGGCCAGGGGAACGATCTGGTCGTGGATACCGCGCCCCTTGGCCGTCAGCGTCAGGACGGAGCGGCGGCGGTCCAGCGTGTCGATCCCACGATCCACCAAGCCGTTGTCCACGGCGCGCGCGACGGCGCGGCTGACCTGTACCTTGTCCATGGCGGTGCGGTCGCAGACGGCATTGGCCGACAGCGGCCCGAAGCGGGCAAGCACGGCCATGATGCGCCATTCCGCGACCGTCAGCCCGAAGCGCTGCTCGTACAGGCGAGCCAGGGTCCGGCTTACGAGATTGGACAGCACGGACAGGCGATAGGGCAGGTAGTCTTCCAGTACGAGCGAGGAAGGGGGCGCCGACGTCGTCAGGTCATGCTCGTCCATATCGAGCCTACCGTTCGAGAGGCCCCCGTGCGCAATGCTCAAATCGGCGGGATGAGCGGTCATGGGAAAATCCTTTGACAAGGTTTCACCGGCAGCGGGTACGTGGTCAAAGCCCTTCGTATCCGAATCCCTGACTGGAGGGGGTGCGCGGATACAACTGAAATTATTACTCGTATATAACATTATGCCTCAAAATGCAGGCGAATTGAACATAATTGAAGCCCACGGAGCCGACTTACGGACAATATCTTGTCCGAGCCGGTCGAACCGTCTCGGGAGGATCTTGTCCGAGCCGATCAAACCGTCTCGAGAAGGCGAGCGCCGAAGCCGTTACGGCGTCCTGTGCTAAAGGAACCCGTACGCAGTAAGATCGTCCCGCAGCGTCGCGGCGTCGACGA
>DASQKT010000614.1:0-6041 GCA_035630415.1 Skermanella sp. | reverse complement strand
AGAGGTCGCCAAGGCGGCGGGCACCGATATCCTGAAGGTGCGCCACCGCGCCGGCCAGCTTCACGAATCCAACCCGATGCTCGGCCATCGCGGCTGCCGTCTCGGCATCTCCTTCCCGGAGATCTACGAGATGCAGGCGCGCTCGATCTTCGAAGCCGCCGTCCAGGTCTTCAAGGACTCCGGCGAAACCGTGATCCCCGAGATCATGATCCCGCTGATCGGCACCAAGAAGGAGTTCGACATCCTCAAGGCCGTGATCGACAAGGTCGCCGGCGAGGTCATGACCAGCAGCGGCCGCAAGATCGAGTATCTGGTCGGCACCATGATCGAGCTGCCACGCGCCTGCCTGCAAGCCGGCGAAATCGCCGAGACGGCGGAGTTCTTCAGCTTCGGCACCAACGACCTGACCCAGACCACCTTCGGCATCAGCCGCGACGATGCCGGCAGCTTCCTGCCGGACTACCAGCGCACCGGCATCCTGGAGCACGACCCGTTCGTGACCATCGACGTCATCGGTGTCGGCGAGTTGGTCAAGATCGCCGCCGAGCGGGGCCGCGCCACGCGTCCCGACATCAAGCTCGGCATCTGCGGCGAGCATGGCGGCGACCCGGCCTCGGTTCACTTCTGCGAGACCGTCGGCCTCGACTACGTCTCGTGCTCGCCTTACCGCGTTCCGATCGCCCGTCTGGCCGCAGCGCAGGCAGCGCTGTCGACCGAGCAGACGAACCGGGACTGAGGACGCTTCGGTGGACCTGACCCAACTCCGCGCGTCGCTGGCGCGCGGAGAAAAGGCGGCCCTGGCGGCGGCGCTGGCCGGGATCGAGCGCGATCCCGACAGCACCGCCACCGCCGGCCTGCTCGATGCCGCCTATTCCGATCCGATCGCCCAGGTGATCGGCCTGACCGGCCCTCCCGGCGTCGGCAAATCGACCCTGACCGGCGCGCTGATATCCTCGTTCCGGCAGGCTGGCAAAACCGTCGGTTGCATTGCCGTCGATCCGTCGTCACGCCGCAGCGGCGGCGCTTTGCTGGGCGACCGCACCCGCCTCGCCACCGATCCGGAAGACGCCGGCTGCTTCGTCCGTTCCATGGCGGCGCGCGACCGCCTTGGCGGTCTGGCCGGATTGACGGTCGCCGCGATGGTCCTGATGCGGGCGGTCTACGACATCGTCCTGATCGAGACGGTCGGCGTCGGCCAGTCCGAAACCGACATCGCCGGCACGGCTGATACCATCGTCTTCTGCGTTCAGCCCGGCTCCGGCGACAGCCTTCAGTTCATGAAAGCCGGCATCGTCGAGATCCCCGACATCGTCGTAGTGACGAAAAGTGACCTCGGCAATGCCGCGCAACGCGCCCGCGCCGACGTCAAGGGCGCCCTCAGCCTTGCCGAGGCCGCGCGCGGCGACTGGACGATCCCGGTCCTCAGCCTCTCGGTCCAGCAGCGGCAAGGTGTCGCGGACCTGATCGACGCCTTGGACCAGCACGCTTCCTGGCTCACCGCCACCGGCCGCCTCGCCACCCAGCGCCACGCGCAGGCCGAAACCTGGTTGACCGAGTCTGTCCGCGAACGCTTCGGCCGCGAAGGCATCCGCCGCGCCGGCCCGCTCGCCCTGCCTCCCGGCGCTCCCCCCTTCGGCCAGCTCCGCGCGGTCTCGAAGCGGCTGCTGTAACCTCCACACACAGGAAAACCCCCGAGACGATGCCTCGGGGGTTCCCAGGAACGCATGCAGGGTTCGTCGGTCCCCTGGAACGTCCTGGCTCTTGATGACCCGCTGCGCGAAGGTTACTGCGTTCCGGTACCGCCCGGCTTGGTCATGGTTCCGGAAGTGCCTCCCGTAGCACCCGTGTCGGTGCCACGGGACAGTGAGGTCATGGTGTCGCTGTACTCGAACTCCGGCATGCCTTCCACGTCGGCCTGCGTGATGCCGTTGAGCTTGATCTCAGGATCGTCGCCGTCGTCGTCCATGCCGACCTGCGCCTGGGAGAAATCGACCGCGATCTGCTTGGCGCCGACGCCCAGGAAGCCGCCGCTGGAGATGACAAGTTGCTTCGCCTCGCCCGAAGCCGGATCGACGATCACGTCCTCGACCGAACCAAGCTTCTCGCCATCGCTGCCGACCACGTTCTTGCCCATCAGACCCTCGACGCTGGCGGCACTGGCCGCCGAGCCCGTGGCGCCGCCTTCGCTGGCTGTCGGCGAATTGGCCGGCGCCGGAGCGCTTTCCATCGCCGAGGGCGGGGTCGCGGGGTTGCTGGTCGTCGGATCTGTCGCGGAAGTACCCTGCGCGAACGCGGCGCCCGTCATCAGGGCCAAGGCCGAGGCGGCGCCGATCAGTTCCTTACGCATAGAATAGCTCCTTGATATCTCACCTGACGCCTCGCTGGCGTCCATACCCCCTTTCAACACGTCCAAAGCTCAATGATTGCGCCCTTTCGGGCCGAAAAATCAGAAATTGACCCAGTTCGGCTTGACCGGCGTAAGCTTGGCGTCGCCGGCTAGCAACGGAAGCCCTTCGGCTTGTGCCCGCTCGATCTCCTCCAGCCGCAGCAGGGCCAGCGCCCTGTCGCCGCTGCCCGACCGCATCTCCCCCGCTTCCTTGTCGCCCAGCATCACGGTCGTACCCGGCTCCGGCAGGGCGCCTTCCACGATCACCGGGAACAGGCGCTTCCGCACCAGCCCGCGATAGCGGGTCCGTGCGGTCAGTTCCTGCCCCATGTAGCAGCCCTTCTGCCAGGAGATGGCGTTAAGCTCATCCAGGTTGTTCTCCAGCAGGATGGCCTTCTCCACGATCAGGTCGCGGCTACCGTCCGGCACGCCCGCTTCCAGCCGCAGCCTGTCGTAATCGGCAACTTCGGCCGCCGTGAAGCCCGCCGCCTCCAGGACGGATGCCTCCGTCCCGCGCGGCAAGATGGCGCGGACGCCCAAGGCCGGCAGCCTGGGGTCGGCGAACACGACGCCGCCGCCAAGCTCCACAGCCGCACCCGGCTCGGCTGACAGGTTCAGCGCCTCCAGCGCTCCCGGTCCGAACGCCGCCGTCACGGCATACTGCGCGCTGACATCCTCCAGCGTGATCTTGGAGCGCAGCTTATACATCTTCAGCCGGCGCTGAAGGTCCGCCAGACGCCCCGCTTCGCAGTCGATCAGCAGTTTCCCGCCCAGTTCGACGATGAAGAAGTCATGCAGGTACTTGCCCTGCGGCGTCAGGAAGGCGGCGTAGATGGCGCGCGACGGCCCCGCCTGGGTGACGTCGTTGGACACCAGCCCTTGAAGGAAGGCGGCGCGATCCGGGCCGTCGATGGCCAGGATTCCGCGCGATGGCAAGGTTACATAGTTCATGGACATGGGACTCGCTCCGCCGGAGCCTATGGGAAGGGCATCCCTCACGTATTGATACGGCGGCACTTTGACAAGGTGACTTCTTGGCGCGAGGCCGCCGGGCAGCTATGGTCCGCCATTGGGTATCCGGAGGCACGCATTGCGCATTCTGTTCATCGGCAACAGCCGGATCGGCGATTTCATCCTGTCGAGCGGCCTGCTCGCACACCTGATCGACAGCCACCGCGACGCCCGCATCACTGTGGTCTGCGGCAAGATCATCGTGCCGCTGCTGGCCCATACGCCCAATATCGAGCGCGTCATCGTCCTGGAGAAGCGGAAGCACCACCGCCACTGGCTTGACCTGTGGCTAATGACGGTCGGGACCCGCTGGGACCTCGTGATCGACCTTCGCAATTCGGCGGTCTCCCGCCTGCTCCGGGCCGGACAGGTCCGGCGGGTCGAGCGGGTGCGCGGCAAGCGGCTGCACCGGGTCGAGGAGATCGGCCGCGTCCTCCGCCTCGACCCGCCGCCCGACCCGCGCCTGTGGCCGGGCGACGCCGACCGCGCCGCAGCGGCGGAACTGATACCCGACGGCCCGCCCGTCCTGGCGCTCGGCCCCGGCTCCACCCACGAACACAAGCGCTGGCCGTCGGAGCGGTTCGCCGAACTGGCCGTCCGCCTGACCGGCCCCGACGGCATCCTGCCCGGCGGCAGGGTCGCCGTGATCGGCTCCCCCGCCGAACGCGCCCAGGCAGAACCGGTGCTGGCAGCCATCGATCCAGCCCGCCGGATCGACCTGATGAGCAACACGCCGCTGTTGACCGCCGCCGCCTGCCTCCAGCGCTGCGCGCTCTATATCGGCAACGACGGCGGCCAAATGCACCTGTCGGCCGCGGCGGGCGTTCCCACGCTGGGGCTGTTCGGCCCGACTCCTGCCCACCATTACCGCCCCTGGGGCGAGCGCTCCGACTACGTCCAGGCGCCGGAGCCGTTCGAAGGGCTGGAAGCGCGGATACCGGAAGCGATGAAGGCAGGGTTATCCCTGATGACCGGCATCACCGTCGATGCGGTGGAATCCGCCGCCCGGCGGCTCTATCTCAAGGTTTCGCTTGGCCAGTCACCGCGCATTGGCGAGCGCGCTTCCGCTGTGCTAGGAAGCGGCATGGATATTGACGGCAAACCAGGAACGATGTGATGGCAATCCTGATCGAAGTGGCTCCCGGCGAGTTGATCGACAAACTGACGATTCTGGAGATCAAGAAGGCCAACATCAGCGACCCGGCCAAGCTGCGCAACGTATCGCACGAATACGACGTGCTGGCCCGTGTCCTGGCCGAACAGGTCCCGCCGAGCGAAACCCTGACCGACCTGACCGCCCAGTTGAAGACGATCAACGAGAGCTTGTGGAAGATCGAGGACGACATCCGCGACCTCGAGCGTGCCCGCGACTTCGGCCCCGCCTTCATCGAGAACGCCCGCGCCGTCTACGTCACCAACGACAAGCGCGCCGCCGTCAAGCGCCGGATCAACGAGCTGCTGGACAGCGCGATCGTCGAGGAAAAATCCTACGCCGCCTACTGACACGCCCAGTAGCCAACTCATCATGACCGGGACATCCCCCGACAGCGTCGCCGTCTTCAGCTATGAAGAGATCATCGGCGACGGGCTCTACAAGCTGCCCTTCGTGCGGGCGCTACGGGCTGCGTGGCCGTCGGCGCGGATTACCTGGATCACGACCAGACGGACCGTCTACGCCGGCAAGCTCCAGCCCGTCATGGACGGGTTGATCGACGAGTTCCGCCAGGACAGCGGGATCGGCCACAGCCCCGCCGGAGTCATCCTGCCCCTGCCATGGCGTGATCGCTTCTCCGTTATCATCGACACCCAGACGACGCTCTGGCGGACCCTGACCCTGCGCCGGCTGCCGCACGGCCTGTTCATCTCGCCGGCGGCGAACTTCCGCCTGTCCGACCGCAAGCCGGCCCCCGGCCGGGTCCGGCCTCCCCATATGGTGGACCGCCTGAACGAGTTGCTGGCGCTGGCATCCGGACATGTCCCCGCATCGAAGGCTGAGCTGCGGCTGCCGGAAGACCTCACCGCCAAGGCGGAAGCGGCGCTGCCGCCCGGCCCAGCCTATATCGGCTTGGCGCCCGGCGCCGGCAAACGCTTCAAGTGCTGGCCGCTGGATCGCTTCATCGCGGTCGCCGCCGCACAGGCCGAACGTGGCCGCGTGCCCGTCTTCATCCTCGGCCCCGACGAGCTGGACTGGCTGGCGCCTATCCGCGAAGCCGTACCCTCGGCGCTATTCCCCGAACAGGATACCGCCCTATGGGGCGACGGCTTCACCCCCCTCCGCACCATAGCTCTAGCCCGCCGCTTCACGGCGGCACTGGCGAACGACAGCGGCGTCAGCCATATGTTCGGTGCGGCGGATACGCCGCTAATCACTTTGTTCGGCCCCACCCCATCCGAGAAGTTCCAACCGAAGGTCACATGCGGCGGAGTGATTACAGCTCAGGAGTTTGGAGGCGAGTCAATGACGGACATTCCGGTACAGTCGGTGATCGAACGGCTTGACCAAGTGGCGATACGCCGTAACGACCACGGCGACTACCCGAAAAATCACTGAAATCCTCGGACTTTTACTGCATTGTGTCGCTCAGAAACGGACGAGCAGAGATCATGCCTCCAATGAATACTTCCAAGACCATTCATCCCGTTC
>DASQKT010000613.1:0-2804 GCA_035630415.1 Skermanella sp. | reverse complement strand
CGAGCCCAGCGTCTCGCTGGCGCAGACCGAGACCGTGGTCGAACGGGCGTATTCGGCCAGCGCCTGGGGCGAGTTCATCCGAATCGGGTCTTCATACCAGGTCGGGCTGTAGGGCTCGAGCGCGCGGGCGATCTTGATCGCGGTCGGCAGGTTCCACAGCGAATGGAACTCGACCATGATCTCCATCTTGTCGCCGACCGCCTTGCGGATCTTCTCGAATGGCTCGATGGCCTTCTTCATCTGCTCGGCGGTGATGAAAAGCCCCTGGTTCTCGATCGCGGCGGGATCGAACGGCCAGATCTTCATCGCCGTGATGCCGCTCTCCAACAGGTTTTCCGCCAGGGCGTCGGCGCGGTTCATGAAGCCGTCGAGGTCCTCGAACGGTCCGCCGGCCTCTCCCAGGTTCCAGTTCGACACCGGCTTGATATTGGTGGAGCGCACATATTTGTAGCCGGCGCAGGTGTTGTAGATCCGCGTCCGGTCGCGGCACAGGCCGCCGAGCATCTGGTGGACCGGCTGGTTGCAGACCTTGCCGAAGACGTCCCACAGCGCGATATCGACGGCGGAGGCCGCCCGGTACTCGGCACCGGTGGACGACTGCGCCATCGGCAGATTGACCATGTCGCGGTGGATGGCTTCGATATGCAGCGGGTTGCGGCCAAGCAGGCGCCCGGCCAGCGTATCGTGGATATGCGCTTCGACGGCGCCGGCGCCGTAGAACGTCTCGCCCAGGCCGATGACGCCGCTGTCGGTATGGACCCTGACCCAGAGAACGTTGGAGAATTCCTCGGTCCTGAGAGTTTCGATGGACGTGATTTTCATCGTTATCTTTTCCTCCCCCTAAGCCGCTGGAGCCTTGCGGTAGCGGTTACCTCCGTATGGCGCTGACTATAAGCACGCTGGTAAAATATCACAACATGTTTTAAAACGTCTGCCAGATTGATTCGGCGGCTGATGTCCCGCTTCTAAGGCGTTTCAAAGGAGGCATGGATGGCTGGACGTAAACGGGCGGCCCCGAAACTGGTCGCGGCCGACCGGGATGAAGCGGCGACGCCGCGCCGCCAGAACCGCGTCAACCTGTTCGAACTTGCCTACGAACGCATCGAAGACCTGATCATCAACTGCGAACTGAAGCCCGGCCGCTTCCTGGCGATCCAGGACCTTCAGGAGATGACCGGGTTCAGCCGCACTCCCGTCCATCAGGCGGTCAGCCGGCTGGCCGACGACACGCTCATCCTCGTCCGGCCGCGCCACGGCGTCCAGATCGCCCCGATCGACCTCACCCGCGAGCGCGTCCTGTTGCAGTTGCGGCGCGACCTGGAGCGATTCGTCATCCGTCTGGCCGCCGAGAAGTCGAGCCCGACCCACCGCAACCAGCTCCTCCACGTGGCGCGCGTCCTGCGGGAGCGGCGGGACGACATGACGGCCGGCGAATTCAACGTGCTTGACCGCAGGATCGACAAGCTTATCCTGACGGCCGCCGCCGAGCCGTTCCTGGAGCACACGATGCGGCCGCTGCACACGATCTTCCGCCGCATCGGCTGGATTCATCACAATCACATCGCGGGCAACGCCAACGTCCACACGACGATAGACTGCCACCTCGCCATACTCGACGCCGTCGCCAACCGTCACGTTGCCCAGGCGATGACCGCATCGGACGCGCTGATCGACTTCGTGGACAGCATGTTCGAGACGATGGAACGCGAGGTCGATCCCTCCCTGCTCGATTGCAGCCTTGAACCGCTGATCGTCCGCCCGCGCAAGGACTGACCGCACCGGCTTCCTCGGCCGGTCCATCTTTTCCGACCGCGCATGCCCACGGGGCACCTGGATACATACTGTCTATTCTGTGACAGGACACTCCGTAAGTCTCCTGCTAGCTTACCCCTGCGTAATCGAACGAAAATCGGAGGGAAAGCCATGGCTCACGTTGGAAGTTGCTTTTGCGGTGCGGTCGAAGTGGAAGTCACCGGTTCACCGGAAGGCATGGGATATTGCCACTGCCGCTCCTGCCGTTCCTGGTCCGGCGGGCCGGTCAACGCCTTCACCCTCTGGAAGCCGGAGTCGGTAAAGGTCACCTCCGGCGCGGAAAACGTCGCGACGTTCCAGAAGACGGAACTCAGCCAGCGTCAGTATTGCTCCAAATGCGGCGGGCACCTGATGACCAACCATCCGACGCTGGGTCTGGTGGACGTGTTCGCCGCGACGATCCCGACACTGGACTTCGTTCCCGGCGTCCACATCAACTATGCGGAGACGGTGCTGCCGATGCGCGACGGCCTGCCCAAGCTCAAGGACGTCCCGGCCGAGTTCGGCGGTTCCGGCGAGACGGTGCCGGAGTAACGACTTCCCTTTTGGGATCTTGACCTCACGGGATGTTGGCGGGATCGAGAAACCAATCGGTTCCGCCCGCCCGGCTGAAGAGCGGGAAGGGATTGAAACCGTTGGCCTGGAAGATCTGCGGGAAAGCGGCATCGCAGGTACCGAACCCGACGCTCGGGCAAGGCGCCAGATAGACCCTCAACCGCCCCGCCGACTGGTGCTCCAGCCACGTCGCCGTCACCGATTGCGCGGCATCGACCTGAACGGCCTGTCCGGCCGCGACAGCCGCTGCCCCGAGGTCGTCGGTGGCCCTGATCTGGGTTCTTGGAAGTTTTGTATGGATGACCCCATCGTGTGCGACTCCCGCATCCTTGCGTCAAGCATGCCCAAGCACCCGGCAGCGCAGCAGGTCAAAACCGGCCCGTCCGTACATCTCCCGCTTGATGACCTTGAGCCGGTTGACCTGACCCTCGACCTGG
>DASQKT010000612.1:0-6291 GCA_035630415.1 Skermanella sp. | reverse complement strand
GAGCTTCTTCTCGTGCAGGAGAATGAAGGGGTTCTCCAGCTCGGTGGTCATCTTCTCGGCGTTGGTCACGAAGTACGGGCTGAGATAGCCGCGGTCGAACTGCATGCCTTCGACGACTTCAAGCTCGGTCTCGAGAGACTTCGCTTCCTCGACGGTGATGACACCCTCGTTGCCGACCTTCTCCATGGCGCGGGCGATCATCTCGCCGATGTCGCGCTCGCCGTTGGCGGAGATGGTGCCGACCTGGGCGATCTCGGCGTTGGTGCCGATCTTCTTGGACGAAGCCTTGACGGCGGCGACCACGGCTTCGACAGCCAGATCAATGCCGCGCTTCAGGTCCATCGGGTTCATGCCGGCGGCAACCGACTTGACGCCTTCGCGGACGATCGCCTGAGCCAGGACGGTCGCGGTGGTGGTGCCGTCACCTGCAAGATCGTTGGTCTTGCTGGCGACTTCGCGCACCATCTGCGCACCCATGTTCTCGAACTTGTCCGAGAGCTCGATGTCCTTGGCGACGGTGACGCCGTCCTTGGTGATGCGCGGTGCGCCGAAGGACTTCTCCAGCACGACGTTCCGGCCCTTGGGGCCGAGGGTCACCTTGACCGCGTCTGCGAGAATGTCCACGCCGCGCAGCATGCGGGTGCGGGCGTCGACCGAAAACTTAACTTCCTTGGCAGCCATGCCTCTGGATCTCCTGTAACGCTGGTGACGCTGGGTTTTTTATTCGAGGACGCCAAGCAGGTCGGACTCGCGCATGATCAGAAGGGTCTCGCCCTCGATCTTGACTTCGGTCCCGCTCCACTTGCCGTACAGCACCTTGTCACCCGCCTTGACGTCGAGAGCGGTGACCTTGCCGTCATCGCCGCGAGCACCGGGGCCGGCGGCGACGATTTCGCCCTGCTGCGGCTTTTCCTTGGCGGTGTCCGGAATGATGATGCCGCCGGCAGTCTTGTTTTCCTGCTCGGTCGGCTTCACGACCACGCGATCGTGCAAAGGCCTGAACTTCATTGGGATCTCTCCGAGATGTCTGTCGCTGGCTTATGGCGCCAGCGGTGATTCTGTTAGCACTCAATGCCAGCGAGTGCCAACCGTATAGCGGCACATTACCGCGCCGTCAAGGTTCACACGGCGGCAGATGGGGTCCTGTGCCGAAATCTCCAGGGAAAATTAAGTATTTTCGCGGAACGCGTGCAGGGCCGGCGGCAAGCCGGCCCCGTTCGCAGCCGCCTCAGGAAGAGGCGGCGTGATAGTCGTAGCGGCTTTCGAACCGCGCCAGATCGGCCTTGTCCAGGGCGATCCGCAGATGGGCGAACTGCTCGTCGTCCTGCCGTTCCAGGATGTCGCCCCGGTCGTGCAGCCACGCAAGCGCCGCGCCGTCGTCGATCCGGACATTCAGATCGACGGTCACCCGGTCGGCCGTCATGTGCCGGTCGAGCAGGCCGAACAGCTCGCCCAGCCCGTCGCCGGTCAGGGCCGATACCGCCTGCATGTGGTCGTTGCGGGCGGCCTGGGCGAGCAGCGCGTTTCTGGCGCCGCTGTCGAGCAGGTCGATCTTGTTCAGGACCTCGACGACGCGGTTGTCGTCGCTCTGGTCGATGCCGAGATCGCGTAGCACCGCATCGACGTCGGCCTTCTGGGCCTCCGAGTCAGGGTGGGCGATATCCCGCACGTGCAGGATGATGTCGGCCGCCTGGACTTCTTCCAGAGTCGCGCGGAACGCGGCCACCAGATGGGTCGGCAGGTCGGAGATGAAGCCGACCGTGTCGGACAGGATCACCTTGCGGCCGGTCGGCAGCTCGATCGCCCGCATGGTCGGGTCGAGCGTCGCGAACAGCAGGTCCTTGGCGAAGACATCCGCCCCCGCCATCCGGTTGAACAGCGACGACTTGCCGGCATTAGTGTAGCCGACCAGTGCCACGACCGGGTACGGCACCTTGCTCCGCGCCTTGCGGTGCAGATCGCGCGTCCGGCGGACCTCTTCCAGTTCCCGCTTCAGCTTGATGATTCGGTCGCCGATCAAGCGGCGGTCGATTTCCAGCTGGCTTTCACCGGGACCGCCGAGGAAGCCGAAACCGCCGCGCTGACGTTCCAAGTGGGTCCAGGACCGGACGAGCCGGGAGCGCTGGTAGCTGAGAGCCGCCAGTTCGACCTGCAACTGTCCTTCGCGCGTTCGGGCGCGGGCGCCGAAGATCTCCAGGATCAGGCCGGTGCGGTCTATGACCTTGGTTTCCAGCGCTCGCTCGAGATTACGCTGCTGGACCGGCGACAGGGCATGGTCCATCACGACGAGGTCGATCGGGTGCCCGTCCTCCTCGGCCTGGTGGATCAGCTCGGCGAAATGCTCCACCGTTCCGGAGCCCAGAAGCGTGCCCGGCTGCGGCCGGTTGACCTTGACCGCTTCGGCATGGACGACGTCCAACTCGATCGCGGCGGCAAGTCCGACAGCTTCTTCAAGACGCGATTCGGGGCTGCGCGCTCCCTCCGTCGGATTGGGATCGCGCAGGATCGGATGGATCACGAGGGCGCGGCCGGCGCCCGTGGCAGACCGGCCATCACCCTGATCGGGTGCGTTAGGTGTTCTCACCTTCCTTAGGCGGCTCGAATAGTTGAATAGGATGGGCAGGCATCACAGTGGAGATTGCGTGCTTGTAGACCAATTGGCTGTGCGCATCGCGCCGCAGCAAAACAGAGAAGTTGTCGAACCACGTAATGATGCCTTGTAGTTTGACACCGTTCACCAGGAAGACGGTGACCGGGGTCTTGTTCTTGCGGACGTGGTTTAGAAAAACGTCCTGAACATTTTGACTTTTTTCGGACATGTGCAATCGCCCCGTTTGTGATGGTTCTTGGGGCCCCATCCCAGAGCCCAGATAGCTTGCCGTAGCCCTTCAACTGGGCCAGGATCTTCTTTCCGTAGAAGACTCCTGCGATATGGTGCCTCGGAGCCGCTGCACCAAGTCGGATACTATATCGCAAGCGTCGAACCGATGCGCAGGAGGAAAATTCTGGAAATCATCGGGACTATCCCCGATCAGCAGTGGAACACATCCTCCCGCATGGGCGCATTGCATATCGACATCGGCATCACCAATGAACCATACATCGGGTCCCGCCGCAATCCCGCCGGGCGCAAGCGCCATGTGGATGGGATCAACTTCAGGTTTATCACGGGGGGCATCACCCGCTCCAACCAGCTTACCGAAGTAATGGTTCCAGCCGAGTGCCGCCGACTCGGCCCGCAGGAACCGGCCGGTCTTGTTGCTGACCACGCCTAGATAGACGCCGCCGTCGGACAAAGCCCGCAGCAGCGACTCAGCGCCGGGCAGCGGCTTCAGGTAATCCAGGTGATGGCGGCCGAAATGGTCGTAGAAGATATCGCGGGCATCGGTCCAGCGGTCGCCGAACAGCCGGGGGAAGCTGTCGCGCATGCTCTGGCGGACGCGGATTCGGGTTTCCGCCAATGTCCAAGGGGGCAGATCGTGAGCGACCAGCGCCGCGTTGAGGGCGGCATGAATGCAGCCCCAGTTGTCGACCAGGGTGTTGTCCCAGTCGAACAAGGCGGCGCGCGGCAGGCGGAGAGGTTCGCCGGTGGCGGCATCCTGGAGAATGGTCATGAGGCGCCCCGTTCCTGGGCGTAGTCCAGGTAGCCCTGGCGCAGCTTGCCGCTCAGCACGCCGGGCTTGCCGTCGCCGACGGTCCGGTCGTCGATCCTGGTGACCGGCATGACGAAGGTGCTGGCGCTGGAGACGAAGGCTTCGCGCGCGGCGTAGGCTTCCTCGACCGAGAAGGGCCGCTCCTCGAACTTGATGCCGGATTCCTGCGCCAGTTTCAGGATCGACAGGCGGGTGACGCCGTTGAGGATCAGGTTGTTGGCGTAACGGGTGACCAGCGTACCGTCCGACGTCACGATCCAGGCGTTACTGGAGCAGCCTTCGGTGACGTTGCCGTCGGGGTCCACTTGCCACGCCTCGAACGCACCGGCCTCCACCGCCTGCTGCTTGCCGAGAACCTGCGGCAGCAGGGAGACCGACTTGATGTCGCGGCGGAGCCAGCGGATATCGGGAATGGTAATGACCTTGACGCCGTCCTGGAGCTGCGCCTGGGTCGCGAAGGCCCCTGCCCGCTTGGTGATCAGCACCAGCGAGCTTTCCGCGTGCTTGGGAAACTTGAAGTCGCGCGGAGCGACGCCTCTAGTGATCTGGAGATAGATGGTGCCCTGGGTCACCCGGTTCATCCCGATCAGCCGGCGCATCAGGATCTTCAGCACCCTGGGCGAAACCGGCCACGCGATCCGCAGTTCGTTGAGGGAGCGCGTCAGGCGATCCAGGTG
Source organism: Skermanella sp. (assembly GCA_035630415.1). GTDB lineage: Bacteria > Pseudomonadota > Alphaproteobacteria > Azospirillales > Azospirillaceae > Skermanella. Next base: position 1,961 of record DASQKT010000612.1, on the reverse strand, counting down.
TCCCTGCTCGTCCACCAGCCTGCCGCCGACGATCGTGACGACTTCATAGACTCCGTCGGCGAACTGATAGCCACGGTCTTCCACATGCACGACGGCATCGGTATGCGGCACGAAACGGCCGTTGACATATGCGTATCGAGCCATGTTTCCCGCTTCTGGTTGTGTGATATCGAGGGTAAGACGTTAGCGAAAGTTGCAGTTGGTCAGAAGAATTCAAGACGGACGGCGAACATCTTCTCGACCTTCTTCACCTGACCGACTGCTGCCAAGATGATGACCCGGTCGTGCGGCTTGATGACCGTGGAGGGCCTGGGGATGATCACTTCCTCTCCCCGCACGATGGCGCCGACGATGACGCCGGTCGGCAGCTTGATCTCGCGGAGCGGGGTATTGATCAGGCTGGAAGTTTCCAGCGCCTCGGCCTCGATCACTTCGGCGAAGCCTTCGCGCAGGCTGTGGACCGACCGGATGCGGCCGCGCCGGACATGCTGAAGGATCGTCGAGACGGTAATCGCCTTGGGGCTGACGACGGCGTCGATACCGAGCGTGGTGACCAGCGGCGAGTATGTCGTCTTGTTGATCAGCGTGATCGCGCGCTGGCAGCCGTAGCGCTTGGCGAGCAGCGAGGCGAGGATATTGCCTTCGTCATCGTTCGTCACTGCGACGACGGTTTCCGCCGCCCTGACATTGGCTTCTTCCAGAATCTCCGGGTCCAAGCCGTCGCCATGCAGCACCATGGTCCGGTTGAGGCGTTGGGCGATGTACTGGGCGCGAGCGCGGTCCACCTCGATGATGCGGGCGCTGACCTGCGGGTGCTTGGCTTCCAGTTCTTCGGCAAGGCAGAGGCCGATATTGCCGCCGCCCAGGATGATGATGCGCCGGGCTTCCGTTTCCTCGTGGCCGAAGGCGGCCATGGCGCGGGTCAGGTGGCGGGTGTCGGCGACGAAGTAGACCTCGTCTCCGGGCAGCATCTGGTCGTCGCCGCCGGGAATGATCGGCTTGTCGTTGCGGACGATCGCCACGACTTCGAGGTTGAGATCGGGGAACAGGCCGGTGAGCTGGCGGAGCGGCGTATGCAGGATCGGGCAGTTCTCGGCGCAGATGACGCCGATGACGCGAACCTTGCCGTCGGCCAGCGGGATCATGTCGAAGGCACCCGGAACCTGGAGACGCCGGGCGACGGCGCGGGCGACCTCGATCTCAGGCGAGATGATGACGTCGATCGGCATGTGCTCGCGGGAGAACAGGTCGGACCAGATCGGGGCCAGGTAGCTCTGATTGCGGACGCGGGCGATCTTGGTCGGGACGTTGAACAGCGAGTGGGCGACCTGACAGGCGACCATGTTGACTTCGTCGGCCAGCGTGACCGCGATGATCATGTCGGCCTCGGCGGCGCCCGCCTGTTCCAGCACGTTGGGATGCGAGGCGAAACCGACCATCGCCTGGACGTCCAGGGTGTCGCTGATCTTCTGGATCAGCTCCGGCGACTGGTCGATCACGGTGACGTCGTTGTTCTCGGTCGCGAGATAACGCGCGATGTTGGAACCGACCTGCCCGGCGCCGCAGACGATGACTTTCATGGGAGGGTGACCATGCTTCCATCTGGCCCGGTATAGCCGGAGCTACCAAAGCCGTCATGCCCGGACTTGATCCGGGTATCTCCGGTCAGGAGCGCAACGGGTGTCGTCAAGGTTGGGGTTGAAGTCTTCACGTCAGTATCCGCTGGGAGATACCCGGATCAAGTCCGGGTATGACGGTAAAGGAGAGAGAGGGCGGGAAGGAGGCTGTGGAAGCACGGCCATCAATCCGCCGCCAGCTTGTGCGGCGGTTTGTCGTTGCCGTGGACGCCCAGCGACTTCAGCTTGCGATGGAGCGCAGAGCGCTCCATCCCGACGAAGGCGGCGGTGCGGGAGATGTTGCCGCCGAAACGGGTCACCTGGGCCAGCAGGTATTCGCGCTCG
>DASQKT010000611.1:0-4197 GCA_035630415.1 Skermanella sp. | reverse complement strand
GCATCGGCAGCACCGGGATCGATGGCAGCGTTACCCGTGGCGGCACCGGCGACACCTCGGGAACCGGCATAATCGGCAGCGGCAATATGGGCGGAGGGGGAGCCAACACCGGCGGCGGCGTCAACGGCGGGCTTTAGAGGTTCGCGGCTGGCGGCGCGACGGGGGAAGGGAAACAGGAATGGCAGTGAACGACAAGCCGCCGGCGATCGGCGCCAACAAGGCCATGCTTCACCACGTCAGCCTCCCGGTTCGGGACGTTGCCCGCTCGGTCGGGTTCTATCGCGATGTTCTTGGCCTGACGCCGATCGCCCGCCCGGACTTCGACTTCAAGGGCGCTTGGTTCGCGCTGGGTTCGGATCAGCAGCTTCACCTGATCCAGGTCGAGGGCTCGACCTTCCGCGAGGGCAAGGGACTCGACGGCCGCGACATCCACTTCGCGATCCGGGTTGGTAGCTACCGGGACGCCCTGGCCCATCTGGCAGGGCTGGGTTACAGGAAGGCAGGGTCCCCCGGCATCGGCGAATTCCAGTGCATGAGGGTCGTCCCCAAGGCGACCGCAGGCTTCCCCCAGATCTACCTGATGGACCCCGACCGGAACATCATCGAGATCAACGCGGACACCCTGGATGCCGGCGACGACGAAATCGCCGGCATTCTGGCGGGGTGACCGGCTCACCCGGACTTGATCCCATAGCGCCAACTTAATACGTTCCTGCGCGTCATGCGGGCATTGCGCTCCACTCTACTGTCATGCAAAGACTTGATCTACTGGTATCCGGCACGTTTTTTTGCGTTTCTGGCGCACGGCGTTGACTCTGCTCATATTCCGGATGTTTCAACGATCTGGATCGGAGACAGGAGCAACGCCGTGCGCCACCGCTATACCGGGCTGTCCGAAATTTTGGAGTATCTTCCGGAAACCCGTTTCAATGAACTGGTTGAAGCTCACGCGAGGGGGCAGGCGCCGCGCCGGCTGGACGGCAGAACTCAGCTGGTGGCGCTGCTGTACGGGCAGTTGTGCAGGCCATGCCCCTGAAACACCTCCAGCAAGCCCTGGAACGTGCTCGCCGTGCCTTCCTCCTCGACCAGAAAGGCCGAGTAGATCTCGCTGGTCGCGTCATCGAGCGTGACGATCAGATCGACCTGCCGGTCTAGCGCCGGGCCCCAGAGATGACGCGACCCGTCCTGATATAGCATCATTCCCGGCACCAGCCGGGGCGGTCTCTTCCTGCGATGCGCCGAGCGCTTGACCGCCGGCCGCACCAGCCCGGAGATGTGCAGGACGCTTTTGGTCCAGCCGTACGACCGGCCCATGCCATGGTGCTCGACAAGACGGTCGAGAAAGTGCTTGACGGTCCAGCCCGCGTAGCGCGTCCGGTACAACTCCAGAACACGCTCCACTTCGTCCGCCGGCACACGGTGCGGACTTACCTTGCCCAGGCGGCGGTCCACGAGGCCGGACAAACCCTCGTCATCGTAGCGCGCTCGCTGACCCCGGAACGTCCGCTCCGACACCCCGAGCCATTCCGCCGCCTCCGCCGCGCTTAAACGGCCCTTCGTGAAACGATCGTGTATCTCCTCGAACCGCAGCATGCGGATCTCCTGAAGCACTCCTATCCGGCCCATGATCGCCCCCTTTCTGGAGCAATTCCAAAACCGGCCAGATCACGTGCTACATAAGCCGGACAAATCACATGTTAGCGACACAGCCTTCCCCGATCCTTGCGGACACGACAAAAATCCGTTATTATGGAAACCGAAGATCGCAGAGTCCAGACGGCTCCCTTGCGGAGCCGACGCCTAAATCCGTCTTTTCAAACAAGAAGAAGCGGGGCGAACGGGCTATGGCTGTGGCTATCGTATTTGCCTTACTGGTCGTTGGGTCGGTCGTATTCAGTCTGGTCAGCCCGTGGTGGTTCACGCCGCTGGCGTCCAACTGGGGGACGATCGATACTACACTGATCATTACCTTCGTGATCACCGGCGTCGTCTTCTGCGCGCTGATCCTGTTCATGGCGCTCGCCCTGTTCCGCTTCCGGCACCGAGAAGGGGTGCGCGCCGCCTATGAGCCGGAGAGCGGCAAGCTGGAGCTGTGGCTGACCGGGCTGACGTCGGTCGGGATCGCGGCGATGCTGGCTCCCGGTCTGGTGGTCTGGAAAGACTACGTCACGGTGCCGGCCGATGCGGCCATGGTCGAGGTGCTGGGCCAGCAATGGGGCTGGACATTCCGGTTTCCCGGCGCCGATGGCGTCCTCGGCAGCGTGGACGCCCTGCGGATCGACGCCGACAATCCCTTCGGCCTGAACCCCGACGATCCGCACGGCCAGGACGACGTCCTGGTGGACGGCGGCGAGGTCAGGCTGCCGGTGGACAAGCCGGTCAAGCTGCTGCTGCGCTCCGTGGACGTGCTGCACGACTTCTACGTGCCGCATTTCCGGGCCAAGATGGACCTCGTCCCCGGCATGGTCACGTATTTCTGGTTCACGCCCACGGTGACCGGCACCTTCGAGATCCTCTGCGCCGAGTTGTGCGGCGTCGGCCACTCGGCGATGCGGGGCACCGTCGTCGTCGTGGAACCGGACGCGCATCAGCCCTGGCTGAGCGAATTCCCAACATTCGCGCAAGTTATGGGCGGCACGGCTCTGGCGAGGGCCGCCGGACAGGAAAACTCCTCGGAACGATAACAAAGCGGAGGAAGGGCGACATGGCTCAAACCGCGATCCCGGCCGAAGTCTTTGAAGACGAAGATCACGGCGGCGAACATCACGAACCGCGCAGTTTCATAACGAAGTACATCTGGAGCCAGGACCACAAGGTCATCGCCATCCAGTATTCCATGACCGCCATCGCGGTGGGACTGGTAGCCCTGGTGCTGTCATGGCTGATGCGGATGCAGATCGGCTTTCCGGGCTTCCTGGATTTCATCGATCAGGAACGATACCTCCAGTTCGTCACGATGCACGGCATGATCATGGTGGTCTACCTGCTGACCGCGCTGTTCCTGGGCGGGTTCGGCAACTACCTGATCCCGCTGATGATCGGCGCGCGGGACATGGTGTTTCCCTATGTCAACATGCTGAGCTACTGGGTCTATCTGCTGGCGGTCATCGTGCTGGTCGCCAGCTTCTTCGCGCCGGGCGGACCGACGGGAGCGGGCTGGACCCTCTACCCGCCGCAGGCCATCCTTCCCGGCACCGCCGGCCGCGACTGGGGCATCATCCTGATGCTGGTCTCCCTGGTGATCTTCGTCGTCGCCTTCACCATGGGCGGGCTGAACTATGTGACCACGATCCTCCAGGCGCGCACGCGCGGCATGACCATGATGCGCCTGCCGCTGACGGTCTGGGGCATCTTCGTGGCGACGATCCTGGGGCTGCTGGCCTTCCCGGCGCTGTTCGTCAGCGGCATCATGATGCTGCTGGACCGGGTGCTGCTGACCAGCTTCTTCATGCCGACCATCACGTCGCTGGGCGAGCGGCTGAGCTATGGCGGCGGCAGTCCGCTGCTGTTCCAGCACCTGTTCTGGTTCTTCGGGCATCCGGAGGTCTACATCGTGGCGCTGCCGGGCTTCGGCATCGTGTCGGACCTGATCAGCACGCATGCGCGCAAGAACATCTTCGGCTACCGGATGATGGTCTGGGCGCTGCTGGCGATCGGCGTGCTGAGCTTCGTGGTCTGGGCGCACCACATGTATGTCAGCGGCATGAACCCGTATTTCGGCTTCTTCTTCGCGACCACGACGCTGATCATCGCCGTTCCGACCGCCATCAAGGTCTACAACTGGGTGTTGACGCTGTGGCGGGCCGACATCCATTTCACCGTGCCGATGCTGTTCTCGCTGGCCTTCATCATGACCTTCGTGTCGGGTGGCATGTCGGGGCTGTTCCTGGGCAACGTGGTGGTGGACGTGCCGCTGTCGGATACGTATTTCGTGGTGGCGCATTTCCACATGGTGATGGGCGTGGCACCGGTGCTGGTCATCTTCGGGGCGATCTACCACTGGTTCCCCAAGGTGACCGGGCGCATGCTGAACGACGCTCTCGGCAAGTTCCATTTCTGGGTCACCTTCCTGGGCACCTACGCCATCTTCTTCCCCATGCACTATCTGGGTTTTGTCGGCATTCCCCGACGCTACCACGACTTCGAGGGGATCGCGTTCATCCCGGAATCCGCCCGCGAGCTGAACGCCTTCATCAC
>DASQKT010000610.1:0-12811 GCA_035630415.1 Skermanella sp. | reverse complement strand
GCGCCGAACAGCAGAGCCATGAGTTGAACGCTTTGCAGCTTGCCAACTTCCGAGCGGCGCGGGCGCGGCTGCCGGCGGCGCCGGCCAGCTTCTCCAACTCCTCGGGCGTGTTTCTGGGACAGGACTACCACTTTGACCTCGCCCGGCCGGGTGCGGCGCTTTACGGCGTGGCGCCGGTGGCGGGGCAGCCGAACCCCTTGCGCTCGGTGGTCCGGCTTCAGGCGCGGGTGATTCAGGTGCGGGAGATCGAGGCCGGGGCGCAGGTCGGCTATGGCGGCCGGTGGACGGCGCCGGGTCCGGCGCGGATCGCGACGGTATCGACCGGCTACGCCGACGGGTTCCTCCGCAGTCTGGGCAACCGCGCCAAGGCCTATCATGGCGACATCGCGCTGCCCGTGGTGGGGGTGGTTTCCATGGACACGATCACGCTCGACGCGACCGGCCTTCCCGGACCGAGGCTCGAGCCCGGTGCTCTGGTCGATCTGATCGGCGAGCACAATCCGGTCGATGCGGTGGCGGAAGCCGCCGGGACGATCGGCTACGAAATCCTCACCAGCCTCGGCGGCCGCTACTTCCGGACTTATCTGGGCGGCTAATTCCGGCGGCTGACAAAAACGCATTCTCTTACAGGGAGATATCCTCGTGAAGGTTCTGGTTCTCGGCAGCGGCGTGATCGGCGTTACATCGGCCTGGTTTCTGGCCAAGGCAGGCCACGAGGTGACCGTGGTGGACCGGCAACCTGCGGCAGGGCTGGAAACCAGCTACGGCAACGCGGGCGAGGTTTCTCCCGGTTACTCGTCTCCCTGGGCAGCACCGGGCCTGCCGTTCAAGGCGGTCAAGTGGCTGTTCATGAAGAACCGCCCGCTGTTGATCTGGCCGCAGATTGACCCGGCGCAATGGGCCTGGGGCCTGTCGCTGCTGATGAACTGCACCGAGAAGAAGTACGAGATCAACAAGGCCCGGATGGTGCGCGTCGCGGAATACAGCCGCGATACCCTGCGCGACCTGCGATCCGAGATCGGTATCCAGTATGACGAGCGCGCCCAGGGGACGTTGCAGCTTTTCCGCAAGCAGGAGCAGTTGGACGGCACTGCGGCGGATATCGCCATCCTGAAGCGGTTCGGCGTGCCGTTCGAAGTGCTCGACCGCGACGGCTGCGTCGCCGTTGAACCTGCCCTTGGAATGGTCCGCGAGAAGTTCGCCGGCGGCCTGCGCCTGACCGGCGACGAAACCGGCGACTGCTTCAAGTTCACCCAGGAGCTTTCCAGACGGGCAGAGGCGCTGGGCGTCACCTTCCGCTACGGCGTCAACATCAAGCGGATCGTCAGCGATGGGCGGAAGATCACCGGCGTCGAGACGGATGGCGGCGAGTTGAAGGCCGATACCTATGTGCTGGCGCTCGGCAGCTACTCGCCGCTGCTGCTGAAGCCGCTGGCATCCGCATTCCGGTCTATCCGGTCAAGGGCTACTCGATCACCGTGCCGATCACCGATCCGTCGGGTGCGCCCGAGTCCACGGTGATGGACGAGACCTACAAGGTCGCGGTGACGCGACTGGGCGACCGCATCCGCGTCGGCGGCACTGCCGAACTGGTCGGCTACAACACGGCGCTGCGGGCGGCGCGGCGCGGACCGCTGGACCATGTCGTATCGGACCTGTTCCCGCGCGGCGGCGACCTGTCGCGTGCCGAGTTCTGGACCGGCCTGCGGCCGATGACTCCGGACGGACCGCCGATCATCGGGCCGACGCCCCTGTCCAACCTGTACCTGAACACCGGCCATGGCACGCTGGGCTGGACGATGTCGGCCGGTTCGGCGCGGGTGCTGGCCGACATGGTGTCCGGCAAGACCGCCGATATCGACCTGGAGGGGCTGACGATCGAGCGCTACGGCGCCACCGCTCCGGCGGCGGTAGCGACCCCGAAAGGCGCGCACGCCTGACGGGCATGAGCCATAACGCCCTATTCCCGCCAGTGCCGAGTTCCTGCTAGCCTTGGGAAATGACAGGCTTCAAAGATCATTTCTCGGGGCACGCGGCGCTCTACGCCGACTGCCGCCCGAGCTATCCCCCGGCTCTGGCGGAGGCGCTGGCCGAGCTTTCACCGGCGCGCGGGCTGGCGCTCGACTGCGGGTGCGGTTCGGGGCAGCTGTCGGTGCTGCTGGCCGAGCCGTTCGACCGTGTCGAAGCGATCGATGCCAGCGCCGCGCAGATCGCGCAGGCGACCGCGCATCCCAGGGTGACGTACAGGGTGGCTCCGGCGGAGGCCAGCGGACTGGCCGATGCAAGCTGCGACCTGGTGGTCGCGGCGCAGGCGGCGCATTGGTTCGACCTGCCGCGCTACTGGGCGGAGGTCGCGCGGGTGCTGAAACCAGGCGGGCTGGCCGCTCTGGTCGGCTATGGATTGCTGCGGATCGACGCCGAACTGGATGCGCTTGTCGATGACTTCTACACCGACGGGGTGGGGCGGTTCTGGCCGCCCGAGCGGCGGCTGGTTGATGGCGGCTATCGGGAGATCGACTTTCCGTTCCGCGAGGTGACGCCTCCGCTGATCGACATGACCGCCGAGTGGAACCGGGCGCAGTTCCTGGGTTATGTCGCGACATGGTCGGCGGTGAAGGCGGCGGAGAAGCAGGGGCTCGATCCCCTGCCCGCTTTTACCGACGCTGTCGGAGCGCTTTGGCCGGATGAAAACCGGTGCCGGACGGTGCGCTGGCCGCTGCTGCTTAGGGTTGGATATACCGACACCGACCGATGACTTCTGCGCTGCAACGGTGGATAGGGTTTGAGCGTTCCCAGTCTTTGACTGGAGATATCCCAATATGCCTTACGATGCAGCCGCCGACCGTTACGAACGGCTGGACTACCGCCGCTGTGGCCGCAGCGGCCTGAAGCTGCCCGCAATCTCGCTCGGGCTTTGGCAGAACTTCGGGGGCGTCGACGTGTTAGAAACCGGCCGCGCCGTCTTGCGGCGAGCCTTCGACCGGGGCGTCACCCATTTCGACCTTGCCAACAACTACGGTCCGCCGCCCGGTTCGGCGGAAGAAAACTTCGGCCGGTACATGACCGCCGACTTCAAACCCTACCGCGACGAGTTGGTGATCTCGACCAAAGCCGGTTACGACATGTGGCCCGGACCCTACGGCAGTTGGGGTTCACGGAAGTATCTGGTCGCCAGCCTGGACCAGAGCCTCAAACGCATGGGACTGGACTACGTCGATATCTTCTACTCGCACCGGGTCGATCCGGATACTCCGCTGGAAGAGACCATGGGCGCGCTGGATCAGGTGGTCCGGCAGGGCAAGGCGCTTTATGTCGGCATCTCGTCATACTCGCCGGAGAAGACCCGGCAGGCGGCCGCGATCCTGAACTCGCTCGGCACGCCCTGCCTGATCCACCAGCCGACCTATTCGATGCTGAACCGCTGGATCGAGGGCGGTCTGCTGTCCACGCTGGAAGAACTGGGCATCGGCTGCATCGCCTTCTCGGCGCTGGCCCAGGGAATGCTGACGTCGAAATACCTGAACGGCATTCCGGAAGGCTCGCGGGTGACGCGCGGCGGTCCGCTGAAGCAGGGTTTCCTGACCGAAGACAACATCGCGCGCATCCGCGAGCTGAACGAGGTCGCCCGGCGCCGGAACCAGAGCCTTGCCCAGATGGCGCTGCTCTGGGTCCTGCGCGACCCGCGCATCACGTCGGCGCTGATCGGCGCCCGGACCGTCGAGCAGTTGGACGACAGCCTGGACGCCTTGGCCGGGCCTGCGCTTACCGCCGAGGAACTGGCGGAGATCGACCGCCACGCCGGCGACGGCGGTATCGACCTCTGGCGCGCTTCTTCGTCGCGCCAGTAGTATCAAGCCTCGACGTATTCCTCAGCCCGGCTTCCGGCCGGGCTGGTCACCATGCTGACGACGACGAACAGGACGACGTTGACCATTAGCCCGAGGATGCCGGCGTTGATGTCCAGCGGGGTCGCGGGCTGGACGAGCTGGAAGTAGTAGTTCACCGCGATCCCGCTGACCAAGCCCGCCACGACGCCCGCCGACGTGCCGCGACGCCACCAGAGCGCACCGTAGACGGCGGGAGCGAACTGGACGATCGAACCATAGGCGCCGACCAGCAATTGGACGAGACCGGCGGCGCCGAAGATCGACAGGTAATAGGCGACCGTGCCGATCGCGATCACCGACAGCCGCATGATCCAGATCTGCGTCCGCTCCGACAGATCAGGCTTGAGAGGCTGGATGATGTCCCGCCCGAAAGACACTGATCCGCCATGGGTAATCGCGTCCGCCGACGACATGGCCGCCGCCAGGGCTCCCGCCCCGATCAGGCCATAGACCAGACCGCTGGCGCCCATCTCGTGGGTCACCAGATGGGGCAGAATGGTATCGGGTCCGGATAGCTGCGCCGGATCGACGACGCCGACCGCCGCGAAGCCGATGAACAGGATCGGAACCAGGAAAATGGCGAACAGCGGATAGACCAGCACCGTCTGCTTGATCTTCTTCTCGGTCGTCGTGAAGGACTTAGTGAACAGGTGCGGCCACATGATGAAGCCGATCACCGACACCAGCAGGATCGTGGTGTAGGACATCGGCGACATGCCGGAGCCTTCCGCCCCAACGGTCAGGAAGCCCGGCCGGCTGGCCTCGATCCCCCGGAACATGTCCGCCACGCCGTCATGGAAGCTGTAGACGACGGTGTAGCCGACGACCCAGGCGACCAGAAGCATCAGGATGCCTTGCAGTACGTCGCTCCACGCAGCACCCCGTACGCCGCTGGTCGCGACATACACGATGACGATCCCGTAGGAGATCAGCGCCCCCAGCCAGATCGGAATAGCATCTTCAGTCAGGACATTGAAGACGTAAGCCATCCCCTTGATTTGCAAGGTAAGATACTGGATGAAAGCCAGCACCGAAATGATCCCGACCAACACCTGGATGACGCGGGAATCGTACCTGTCGCCCAGAAATTCGCCCATCGTGTAGAAGTTCTTGCGGGCGCCGATCCGTGCGACCTTGGGTCCGATCAGGTACCAGGGCAGCAAGCCCAGGCAGGTATAGGCCAGGATGTAGAACGACGCGGCTCCCTTCGAATAGGCCCATCCCGGCCCGCCCAGGAAGGCGAAAGCACTGAACACGGTCCCGCCCATCAGGAACCACATCAGCACCAGCCCCAGGCCGCGATCGGCCACCGTGTATTCCGATACCGACCAGAACGACCGTCCCCGGCCCGCCAGCACCCCGACGATGAAGGCGAAGACCAGGTAGGCGCTCATCGCCAGCAGTGCGACCACCCATTTTTCCATTACCGGTCCCCTGAGAATTCATAGGCGATGAAGCAGAGCAGTCCGACGAACTCGACTCCGATCCAGGCGACGATCCAGAACAGCGAAAACGGCATGCCCAGGATCATTGGCTCGACCTTGTTGGCGAGGCCGTAGATCGGGAAGATCATCACCAGCACCATGACGGCGGTGAAGATGGCGAAGGCCTTGTTGGCATTCCGCGTGCTTTCGCGCTCTACTCCGGGTTGGTCTTCCAGTGCCATATCGAACCTCCGTCAGCCGCGCGCGGGCAGGGCACGCTCCACCAGTTCGCCCCAATAGGCGACCCCGATGGGCAGGATGTCGTCGTTGAAGTCGTAGCGGGGGTTGTGAAGCTGGCGGCCTCCGTCGGTCGGCCCGTTGCCGACCCAGACGTAGCAGCCCGGCCGCTTCTCCAGCATGAAGGCGAAGTCCTCGGCTCCCATGCTGGGCGCCAGGGTGGGACGGACGTTGTCGGCGCCGACCACCTGCCCCGCCACCTCGCGGGCGAACTCCGTCTCGGCGGCGGTGTTGACCGTCACCGGGTAGCCGTAGGTGTAGGTCAGCTCCATGGCGATGCCATGGGCGTGCGCCAAACCTTCGCAGATCCGGCGGAGCGCCGGCTCCATGCCTTTCTGCACATCCCGGTCCAAAGTCCGCACCGTTCCCCGGATGTTGACGGTTTCCGGGATCACGTTCCAGGCGTCGCCGGCATGGAACTGGGTGACGCTGACCACGACGGCGTCGGTCGGCGCGATGCTGCGGCTGGCGATGGTCTGGAGCGTCGAGACGAGGTTGGCGCCCGCCACGATCGGGTCCCGGCCCAGATGCGGCATGGCCGCATGGGACCCGAGCCCCGTGACGGCGATCTCGAAGGTGTCCATGGAGGCCATGACAGGCCCGATCACGGCGCCGATCGACCCGACCGCAAGCCCCGGCCAGTTGTGCATCCCGTACACCGCCGACATGGGGAAGCGGTCCAGCAATCCCTCCTCCACCATCACCCGGCCGCCTCCGGCGGTTTCCTCCGCCGGCTGGAAGATGAAATAGGCTGTTCCGTCGAACCGCTTGGTTTCGGCCAGATAGCGCGCTGCCCCCAGCAGCATGGTGGTGTGGCCGTCATGACCGCAGGCGTGCATCTTGCCGGGAGCGGTCGATTTGTAGGGAATGTCGTTCGCCTCCTGGATCGGAAGGGCGTCCATGTCGGCCCGCAGGCCGATCGCCTGATTGCCGCCGTAGCCGGCGCGCAGCACGCCGACCACTCCCGTCTTCGCGATGCCGCGATGGACCTCCAGCCCGAACTCCTCGAGCTTCCGCGCCACGAAATCGCTGGTCCGGTGCTCCTCGAAGCCCAGTTCCGGGTGAGCGTGAAGGTCCCGGCGCCAGCCGGTCAAGTCGCCATGCATCGCCGTAATGCGCTCGTCGATCTTCATGGAATACCTCGGTTCTTTGACAGGTCTGCTTTTGGTTAATGCATGGCGACGCGGAAAGTGCGGTCAGTTCGCCGAGGTGGCCGGAATCAGGGTGATCCGTTCCTCTGCCGCTTCCTCGACCGCCTTGCGGCTGTAGAGCAGCGGGAAATACTGCTCCTGCTGCCAGAGCGGGGCCAGATCGCGGTAATGCGGGCTGTTGGGGTCGCCGGACTGACCGGGCGTATTGACGGCGCGGGAGGCATCCCAGTTGCCGACATCGACCACCATCTTGAACGACCCGCCGGCGGTGATCCGGAAGTCGCTGGTGCGGTAGGTGGTGGCATTAGGCGTGAAGCCGCTGCCGCCCTTGGGGAACGGCCCGACGTCCAGCATCTTCTTTTCCTCAGGACCGACGACGGCGGCCAGCGGGTGTTCGAAGTAGCCATGGTGCAGGCTGGCCCATTTCCAGCCTGCCATGTCGGGGCCGAGCTTCTTTTGAAGTTCCGCCACCGCCGGCTTGAGGCTGTCGAGCAGCAGGTCGTTGCGGGCGGCGGCCGGGTCGTTACCGAAGCGGCTGTCCGGAGTCTCCAGCGCCGCGATGATCGCTGCGGGTTCGCCGCTCTGCACGCCACCCTGGTCGATCAGGTCCACCGCCTGCTTGGGCACGGTGGCGCGAACCACGGCGGGCCGCAGATGCTTCATGAACCAGACCTCGTACAGGGTACCGGCAGCACTATCCGCAGTCAGGACATTGTTCGATGAAGTCAGCAGGTTGAGAGCCTGATTTAAAGCTGGATCGTCACTTTGAAGCCCCTTGAGCAGGGCCGTCACGCGGCGCGCCTGGATCGAGGTGGTATCAGCCTGAAGAGCCATCGAATCTTCCAGTCCGAACTTCCGGTCGGCACTGAGGACTTCCTTGATCCGGTTGAAGCGGGACGGATCGGTCCATTCGAAACCGATCTTCTTTTCGGCGTTCGGATAGCCCGGCGGCAGGTTCATCTGGTTGGCGCTGCCAACCCATTTCCGGTCGGGATTGTACTCGACCGGCAGCTCGTCCATGTCGCGGTAGCCCGCCCACTCGTATTTTCCGTCGCCGGGCACCGGCATCAGGCCGTCCCAATTGGGACGGATCGGCGTCAGCCCGCCCGGCTTCCAGCCGATATTGCCCTGGGTGTCGGCGTAGACCTGATTTTCCGATGGAGAGCCCCAGCGGTTCATCGCGGCAAGGAACTCGTCCCAATTGCCGGCGCGCATATAGTCGATGCTGCCGAAATACGGCGCCATGCCGGGTTCCAGCCACGCGGCGCGGACCGCGTAGGCCTTATTCTTCGCCTCGTCCACGTAGAGCACCGGTCCGTGGCGGGTGAAGCTGAGACTGACCTGTTTGTCGCCCTGGCCCTTCACCGGGACGATATCGTCGACGACCGTCATCTGCTCCCACCGTCCCTGGTAGTTGTACTGGGTGCGGTCGGCGGGGTTCAGGTCGTAGACGTACAGGTCTTCCTGATCGATCGAGAAGATGGTCAGGCCGAAGGCGATCTTGCCGTTGTGGCCGATCGAGATGCCGGGAAGCGCCGGTTCGCCGGCGCCGATCACGCTGAAGCCGGGTGCGGTGATCTGGGTGATGTAGCGGAGCGACGGTGCCCCGTGGGCACGGTGCGGATCGTTGGCGAGGATGGCGCGGCCGGTCGTGGTCTTGTCGGGTGCGATTGCCCAGTTGTTGCTGCCCAGCGCCGTGGGTTCGATCTCCGGTACCGGTGCCGGTTCAAGCTCCGCGCGCTGGGTGCCGGCCAGCTTCTCCTTGGTGAACCTGACGTTCGCGGTGCCGAGCGAATAGTTCGCCATCACTTGCGGCGGGATCGCGCAGGGGTCAAGGCCTTCGGGAACGCGGGTTTCCAAATCCGACTCCAGCGTCTTTCGCATCAGGTCGGTCTTGAGGTCGGCGACGCAGGCGACGGCGGCGCGTTCGATCTCGCTGTCGAGGTTCCGGGTCAAGCCATGGCTGCGGATACGGACGACATCCTCCGGCAGCCAGTATGCCGGCTGATATCCCAGCAGCTTGAATTCCATCGGGACCAGCGACGGGTCCTGCCGGGTCAGGGTGATGAAGGCATTGACGCCGTCCGTGTAGCGTTGCGCGATCTTCTTGGCGTCGCTGCCATAGGCCAGCCATTCGCGGTACATGCCGCCGCGATACAGGAACTGCCGCGCCATCCGGTCCTGTTCCAGAAAGGCCGGTCCGAAGTCCTTCGCCAGTTCGCCCAGCCCGCGCTTCCGCCACAGGTCGATCTGCCACAACCGGTCACGCGCGGCATTGAAGCCTTGCACGAAGAAAGCATCGTAAGTCTCTGAGGCATATATATGTGGAACGCCCCAACGGTCTACGATGATCTCCGCCGGCGCCGTCAATCCGGCGACCTTGTAGGACTTGGCCGTCTCGGCATTCACCTGCGTCGAAAGCAAGGCGATCAGCGAGCAAGCCGCCAGCGCACTTCGGCTGAACATCCCCATGGAACTTTCCTCCCTGTTTTTCATGAACTTAGGGTTGCGGTTCACTCTATTCGGTTGAAGTGCCGGGTGACAAACGGACACCGCCCATTTTGCCGTCATGGCAGGCATTCCAGGCTTGTTCGCCCTTGATCCGGAACCTCGGGGAGCAACCTTGCATTACTCAGGGATGGCTTGGCCGATCCCCACTGCATGGCAGGGAAAACTCAGGGGCCGGGACAACCGGCGCCGATGGCGAAGAGGGAGGAATCACGCGATGACCGATCCAGTGAATTTCGCAGCGATGAACCGCAGAGCACTTCTGGGCACCGCCGCCGCAGCGACAGCGGCGACCGTCGCCTTGCCTTTGGCATCCGGTCAGGCTCTTGCCCAGGCCGACGTCCAGAAGCAGGCCAATGCGCCGTTGCCGGGGGTGTTCCGGTACCGTGTCGGCTCGTACGAGTTGACGTCGCTGTTCGACGGTTTTGGGTCCCGTCCGCTCGACGAAAAGTTCGTTTTGAATGCGCCGGTCGATCAGGTCCGGGCAGCGGCGAGGGATGCATTCCGCCCGGCCGACATGCTCAAGATCAGCTACACGCCGACGGTCGTCCATACCGGGAGCAACGTCGTGCTGCTGGATTCGGGGACCGGCGGCAAACTGGGAGCCACTACCGGCATGATGAGCCGTGGCTTGGACGCGGCAGGCATCCCGCCGTCGGCGGTCACCGCAATTGTGATCTCCCATTTCCACGGCGACCATATCTCAGGCATCAAGGCTGCCGACAACACGCTGGCATTCCCCAATGCGGAGATCCTGGTTCCGGAAGCCGAATACGCCTATTGGATGGACGAGGGCGAGGCGAGCCGCGCGCCAGCCGGCCGCAAATCCGCATTCGACCTAGTGCGCGCGACGTTCGCCGACCTCAGCAGCCGGGTACGGCAGTACCGGGCGAATGAAGAGGTGCTGCCCGGCATGACATCGGTAGCGGCTTACGGCCACACGCCCGGCCATACGGCACTCCGGATCGCCTCCGGCGGCGAGACGGCCATGGCCTTGGCAGATGTCACCAACGTCCCGTTCCTGTTCGTCCGCAATCCAGACTGGTCCGCCGTTTTCGACATGGACGCCGACATGGCTCGGGCGACGCGGCATAAGCTGCTGGACCAGATGGCGGCGGACCGAACGCTGGCTTTCGGTTACCACTGGGGCTTGCCCAATGCGGGATATATCCGTAAGGCCGGTTCGGGGTTCGAGTTCGAACCGCTGGCGTACGTGCAGACTCTTTAATGCTGAAGCTTAAGAGCGGGAGGTATGGCTATGAAACTACAAGGTTCATGCCGATGCGGGGCTGTTCGGTTCACGCTGGATTCACCGACGCCCGTTCCCTTCATGCATTGCTACTGCACGATCTGCCGCAAGAGTGCTGGCGGCGGAGGCTTCGCGATCAACCTGGGTGGGGACGCCGGCAGCCTGGAGGTCGAAGGCAAGGAAGCGGTCGCCAAGTGGCGGGCGCCTCTGGAGGACCCGGACAATTCCGGCAAGACCCATCCAGGGTCGTCCCATCGCCATTTCTGCAAGCATTGCGGCACGGCGCTCTGGGCCGAAGATCCTGCATGGCCCGAACTTGTCCACCCCTTCGCCTCGGCGATCGACACGCCGCTGCCGACGCCGCCGGAGCGGGTCCACATCATGCTGGACTTCAAGGCGCCGTGGGTTCAGGTGCCGTCCGGGCCGGGCGAAGTCCATTTCGCCCAATACCCGGACGAGTCCCTGGAGGACTGGCACAAGCGCCACGGCCTGCTCGACCGCTGATGCTATTATCCCCCGTGACGCTCAGCCCTGGCTCCAGGGCAGACCGGACTGCTTCCAGCCGGCAACGGCGCCGCGATGACCGTCGGCGTCCTTCGGTCCTTCGAACCCGTCGGCGATGTTGAAGACTTGTCCGTAGCCATTCTCCTTCGCCAGCTTGGCCGCCGCAAGACTGCGGACGCCGGAGCGGCAGAGGAAGTAGACCTTGTCGCCGGGTTCGACTTCCTCGAGCTTCAGCTTGTGCAGGAAGTCGGAGTTCACCGACATGCTGGGATAGACCTGCCACTCGATCTTGACCGGCGCTTTGCCCAGTTCCTTCAGGTCGGGCACGCCGACGAAATTCCATTCGGGCGTCGTGCGGACATCGACCAGTTTAGCATTGGGATCGCTTTTCAGCGCTTGCCAGACCTCTTGAGGAGGAACGTCGGGAATGGTCTCGCTCATGTCTCGGCTTTCTGAAATCGATTATGACGGCGGCTCCGATACCGCCGTCATAATCGATAGCCAAAGGAGCGCACGGGTCAAGCCCGCATCATGGCGCGCCCTGCGGCGGACGCGCTTTCAAGGCGGCGCGCCTCGCGCTCGGCTTGGGCGGGGCTCTTGAAGATGCGGCCGTCGAGCGACTGGACGCGGGGGCTGGAAGCGAAGAAACGGTAGCCGCCGTCCTGCAAAACGACGACTCCCACGGCGGAATCATTGGTCTCGATGATATAGGCTGCTGATGTAGTCATTTCGTGCTCCACATGCCCCCTTCGAGGAGAGCAGCGGTCTAACAGCGAATCCAGGTTTACGTTCCGTTCCGCAAATCCGGTTCGGGGCATGCCGTGAGTTTTGCCACTGGAACCAGTGCTGGAACCTTGCCGTAGGGTATTCCGCACGGATACAAGGGGCCGGTCATGACCCTTTCTTCCTCGCCGACTGCCGGTATCCAGTTTCCTTCGGCACTTACCCAAGGCCGCCTGATCCAGCGCTACAAGCGGTTCCTGGCGGATGTGGAACTGTCCGACGGTACCGTCGTGACCGCCCATGTACCGAATTCCGGTACCATGATCGGGTTGAATGCGCCCGGCTCGCGGGTATGGCTATCGCGCTCGGCCAACCCGGCCCGCAAGCTTGCCTACACGCTCGAACTGGTGGAGGCCGAAGGCCATCCCGTCGGCGTCAATACCGGACATCCCAACGCGCTGGCCGCCGCCGCCGTCAGGGCGGGAGCGATCCCGGAACTCGGCGGGTACGAGACGGTCAGGCGGGAGGTCAAGTACGGCCGCAATTCCCGAATCGACCTGCTGCTGGAGGCACCGGGCCGCCCTCCCGCCTATGTCGAGATCAAGAACGTGCATCTGCGCCGGCTGGACCGGCATGGCGGCACCGCCGCCGAGTTTCCCGACTGCGTGACGGCGCGCGGGGCCAAGCATCTTGTCGAACTGGCGGATATGGTGGCTCTGGGATGCAGGGCGGTCATGCTTTATCTTGTCCAGCGCGCCGATTGCGACCACTTCCGAGTCGCGGAAGACATTGACCCTGTTTACCATAGGGGGCTGCTGAGCGCCCGCAATGCCGGCGTGGAAACGCTGTGCTACTCTTGTACCGTCACGCCGGAGGCGATCCTGCTGGATCGGCCCCTGCCCGTGTTTCTGACCACGCTTGATAAAGTTACGGAACCATAATGACCAGAGCTGAAGCGGCCCAGACCGACGATCTCGACAGCAACCGCATCCGCCTGCACGGCCCGGAAGACTTCGACGGGATGCGGAAAGCAGGTCGGCTCGCCGCGGCCACGCTCGACTTCATCAC
>DASQKT010000609.1:0-3898 GCA_035630415.1 Skermanella sp. | reverse complement strand
AGGTCGTCGCGCGGCTGGTTGGCGAAGGCGGTGGCGACCAGCCTGTCGCCGACGCGGATCTCGACTTCCAGGTGGTCGGAAGGGCGGACACGGTCCCAGGCCCAGCCGTAGAGCCGGCCGCCAGTAATGGCGTCGATACGGCCATCGATGTCGGCCGGTTGCGGAGCCAGGGTTTGGAGCGCTGCGGACATGGGCGTTCTTTTCCGGTGCGGACAATGAATAGCCGACGCCGGGACCGTGATCCCGGCGCCGGCGAGTCGGCTTCAGGCCTCAGGCGACCTGGAGGCGGCGCGGCTTGGCGACGCCGTGGTGCATCTTGTGGTCGATGAAGTTTTCGTCCAGGAAGGCGCGCATGTCGCGGAAACGCTGGTAGTAGGTGCGGTTGAAGCGCTCGAACCGCGCCTGATCCCAGTAATCCTCCAGAACGAATGGCTTCTGCGAGAAGACGTCGTAGCAGGGAATCGCGAAGGTCTCGGCGAACTCGACCGTCCGGCTGTCGTAGCTGAAGTAGATCGACGGCGTCCGGTTGGCGAGAGCCATCAAGTTTCCATGCAGGCGGTAGCCGAGCACGAGATCCTTGGAGCGCACGAGGTCCTCATAGTCGGAGACGACGTCCGAGTACCACAGGCGGGTCTTGTAAAGTTCTTCCATCTCCTCGTCGAGGAACCACTTGCCGATCCAGCCATTGTTCTTCAACTCGGCCAGGGCATGGGCCTTCTGCTCGTCGGTGCCCCAGAGTAGCTTCTTCTCCTCGACTTCGCCCTGCATCATCATGACGATGTCGAACCGGCGGGCCATCTCCTTGACCACGTCGCGGTGGCGGGTCAGGTAGGTCTCGATGTCCTGGGCATAGGCGGCCGAAACCTCCCGGCGCATCGTGAAGCCGACGTTCTTGATCTGGTCGAGCGGCGGCAGGTCGATGCGAAGGTCCGGGTCGTTGTTGCGGAAGGCGGTCGGGCAGCCGACGATCCGGACGTTCTTGATGCCGAGGTCCCACAGCACTTCGGCGGTATAGGTGCCGCGCACGCCGAGCGAGGCCGACTTGTCGGCGATGATGCTCCAGATCCGCTTGCTCTGCTCGGAAAGCTGAAGCTTGCCTTCCTTGGGAGCTTGGGCGCCGACGCCGAAGGCGAGGATCGGAATCTTCAGCTTGGGCAGGACCTGCTCGGCGTTCTCCCATTCCATGTGGCTATGGATGTAGTTGGAGCCGCGCAGGAAGACGTAGTCGTATTCGGCGTTGTAGCGCTCGACATCGCCCGGCTTGACGTTGCGGATCGTCAGCACGTCGAGCTTGTCATAGTTCAGGAGCTTCAGCGAGGAATCGAAGACGAAGGCGTCGCCGATGTTGTGATAGTGGTCGATGTGCTTCTGGACCTGCTGGTATTCGTACCAGCGGACGCAGTCATGATTATAGACTTCGCCCGACGGGATCATGACGAGGATTTTAGCCAAAGGAGTCTCCCTAGGGTTGATAGCGTCGGTATCGGTTGAGGTCAGAGCGGCTGGGCGACGGCGCGGTCCAGGACTTGGGTGCCCTGGCCGGCGGTAGCCGGTGCCGTCGTAACTGGTGAAGTTGTGCCCTGGCCGGAGGCTCCGGCGAGCAGGGCGTTGAAGATCTCGGTGTGGCGGCGGGCGCATTCCTGGCGGTCGATCGGCCGCTTGATGCGTGCCCGCAGGCGGTCCCACAGGTCGGGGGTGCGCAGGATGTCGGTCAGGCGATCGATCAGGTCTTCCACGCTGGCATTGCGGAAATGGATGCCGTCCACGTTGTGGGTGACCTTCTCGGCCATGCCGCCGATATTGCTGGCGATGATCGGCCGGCCGTGCAGGAAGGCTTCCTGGATCACGACCGGCGAGTTCTCCCACCAGATCGACGGAATAATCAGCCAGTCCACGTCCTTCATCAGGCTGGGCAGTTCCGCCGAGCGGTAGCTGCCGTAGAAGCGGACGCGGTTGCCGGCCTTCTCCGTCAATTCGTTGAATTTCTTCTGGAATGCCTCAGGCTGCTTTTCCAGGTTGCCACCGAAGATCATCAGCGCGCTGTCTTCCCCCCAGTCCTTGTCGGACACGCGGGAGACGGCCTCGACCAGCACATGCAGGCCCTTGAACTCGCTGACCTGACCGAAGAAGCCGAAGCGGTTGCGCCGGCCGCCCTTGGGGAGAGGACGGGGCGGCACGATCTCCTCCACGGTCAGGCCGTTCTCGATCATGCGGAACTTCTCGCGCGGGAGTCCCCAATCGACGTAGCGGTCGATCAGGAACTCGCTCGGGCTGATGTAGAAGTCGGCCATCTCGAAGAAGGTCTTGAGGAAGGCTTCGCGCTTGAAGAACTGGCTTTCCGGGATGTGGGGGAAGCAGTTGGTGCATTCTGCCGGCGACGACTTGTAGCAGAGCGTGTTGCGGCTGGTCTTGACCATCTGGCCGTGGTGATGGCAGATCGACAGGTATTCGTGGAAGGTGATCACAACAGGCACGCGCGGCAGCGCCTGCTTCAGGGCGAAGATCGTCTCCACGCCCAGACCGATGTAATGGTGAAAGTTGATCACGTCGGGCTGGAGATCGACGACGTAACGGACGAAGTCCTGCTGCAAGCCCGCCAAATTGCGGTTGGAGCAGCGGAAATGGTCGTAGTCGTTTGCGTAATAGAGGATTTCGCGCTCCTTCTGGCGAAGGCTCATCAGCGCGCTGTCCTTGTGGCGGTTGACGGGGGGACCGATTCTGGCGAGATAGAAGCTTTCCCAGCCGGGCAGGTCGTGGATGCCGTTGAACAGGTTGTAGGAAGCCACTTCGCCGCCGCCCAGCGAGAAGGTCGGGTGGCCGTGGCTGACGATGAGGACGCGCTTGTCCCGTTTGGCGATTTCCATGCCGGTCATCGGTCGATGCTCCCGAGCGCTTGGGTGGTGTGGAGACGCGGCCATTTCCGCTCGAAGCCCCAGCGGTCCACCAGACCGCCGGTCTGAAGCCAGTATTCCTGGGCCTGCTCGCGAGGCTGCTCGTCCAGGGCGATCAGTTGGACGGTCGGCAGCCACAGGCAGACATGGCCGACGGTCCGCAGCTTCAGGCAGAAATCGACTCCCTTGAAGTCGGTGCCGACGAAATCGGTGCTGAAGCCGCCGGCGGCGAGGAAGACCGCGCGCGGGATCAGGGCACAGTCGGTCGAGGCCGCCTGGACGGTGGTGAGTTCCCGCCCCTTCAGCCAGTCGCGGGAATAGCCGGCGTATTGGGAAACGGCTGACTGCGCGCTGATCTGCTGGATACCGGCGAAGCGGATCGAGAAGTCTTCGTACAGCAGGGTCGGGCTGACCATGCCGGTCCTGCCGCTGGTCTTATAGGCCCATTCCAGATCCGACAGCCAGCCGGTCGAGGTCGGCAGGACCGAAGGCGACAGCAGGAGCAGCATGTCGGAGGAGGCGTGGCGCACCCCGGCATCCATCGCCTGATAGATGTCGTGTGCCTGCGGGCAGGGCACCAGCTTGATCGACAGGTTGTAGAACTCGGCGAAGCGGCGGAGCGAGAGCGACAGGCGCTCATGCGCTCCGGCGCCCGATGCGATGACGATCTCCGTGCCGTGGAAGTCACGGTCCACCGCCAGCTTGGCGAGCGTCACGTCGATGTCGTCGCGCCCATCGGCGATCGGAATAATGACCGAGACGCGCGGGGCCATCAGCGCCTTGCCCATAGTGTAGACGGTGGCGGACAGTTCCGCCGACGCCGAGGCGCTGCCGGCGGCCTGGACCAGCGGGCCGATGTGGCGGGAGATGATGGTTTCCGACGCCGGGTCGTTCAGGTCGATGGTCGAGATCAGGCGGCGGAGTGCCGGGGCGCCGGCTTTGGATGTCGCCACCGGCATGAAGGCGCAGGCGTCGTCGCTCAGCGACAGCTCAAGATAACGCTCGCA
>DASQKT010000608.1:0-4383 GCA_035630415.1 Skermanella sp. | reverse complement strand
CTGGGCCTCGGCATCCTCTTCCCGTTCGCCGGCAAGGACAGCGACCGCGACGTCATGATGAACACGGTCGCTCCGGTCTGGGACTTCAATGAAACCTGGCTGATCCTGGGCGGCGCCGGACTGTTCGCGGCGTTCCCGCTGGCCTATGCGGTGATCCTGCCGGCGCTTTACCTGCCGCTGCTGGTCATGCTGATCGCCTTGATCTTCCGGGGTGTCGCCTTCGAGTTCCGCTTCAAGGCGAACGCCAGCCGCTTCCTGTGGGACAAAAGCTTCCACTTCGGTTCGCTGCTCGCGACCATGGTGCAGGGCATGGCGCTGGGAGCGTTCATCCAGGGCTTCAACGTCGAGGACCGCGCCTATGTCGGCGGCATGTTCGACTGGTTCTCGATCTTCTCCGTGGTGACGGGGCTAGCGCTGGTTTCCGGCTACGCGCTGCTCGGCTGCACCTGGCTGATCTGGCGGACGGAGGGCTCGCTCCAGGAATGGGCCTACAACCTGTCGAAGCCGCTGTTCCTGGTCGTCGTCGGGTTCGTAGCATTGGTCAGCATCTGGACCCCTCTGCTCAATGACACGATCGCGCAGCGCTGGTTCTCCTGGCCAAATATCGTCTACCTGTCGCCCGTGCCGATCATGACGGCCGGTCTGGCGCTGCTGTTCTGGCGGGCGATCAACAACCGGCGGGAGGTCCAGCCCTTCGCGATCACGATGGGCCTGTTCCTGCTGTCGTTCCTGGGATTGGCGGTCAGCCTGTGGCCCAACGTGATCCCGCCCGACATCAGCATCTGGGACGCGGCCTCACCACCGGAGACGCAGGAATTCCTGCTGGTCGGCATGGTCTTCCTGATCCCGACGATCCTGTTCTACACGGTCTATTCCTACTACGTGTTCCGCGGCAAGGTGACCGAGGACGCCGGGTATCACTGAGCGACCGCCCCGGACGCCACGACCGGCTCGGCCGAGGTCAGATGCATGATGACCTCGCCGAACCGGCTCTCGCCTTCCAGCCGGACCGGCATCGGCGGCATTCCTTCGACCACCCGTGCCAGCATCAGGGCCACCGGCTTCCTCTTCTCGTCGTCGGAGGCGAAGCCGCCGTCCTTCTTCCAGTTGCCCGCCAGCACCTTGGACGTCACCTGACACTGGACGGCGGTGCCGCTGAAGACCGAATACTTGCTGGGCGACAGGTTACGGCTGCCCATCTCCTGGAACGTCAGGTCGTAGCGCCGCCGCCCGTCGAACACCGGCACCGTCTCCGAACAGCCGCGCCCCACGGCGACTGCGCCGGCCACCGACAGCACGGCGGACAGCGGATCGGTGGTCCCCGGCACCATCTCCGGCGGCACTGGCTCCCGCTCGGCCGGATCGTCGGGCGGACGGACTTCCGCAAGGACGCTACCGCTGCCGTCGTAGTACAAGTTGACCGCACGGTCCTTGCCGCGCCAAGTGCCGGTCTGCTTATGGGTCCGGGGCACCGCTTCGCCGGCATTCATCCTGCCGTCGGAGCGCGCCAGGGTCTGCCAGGGGAAAAACGTCCCCAGGACACCTTGGGTCTGGGCGTTGACCTCCACCGTGTAGCCCTCGCGCCCAAGGTCCAGCACGATCGTGGCGTCCAGCACGTGGAACCCTCCGGCATAGATCGCGTAGCCAAGCCTGACCGGCTCGGCGGCTCCAGCCTGGGATGCAGCCAGCAGTGCCGCACCGCCCAGCAGAGCCGCCTTCCCGATGGACCGCCATGATGTGAACATCCGCACAGAAGACTCCTACTGAACCGTGGACGCTGGATTATCCATGTAGCTCTCGCGAATTGCCATCCAACCCGGAGCCAAATTTCGTGATCGGCGCTTCCGACGCTTGACATCATATCGGACGCCGAATAGATAGGGCCTCCGCCGCGACGGCCACTGGGCCGGACGGTCAGAGGAATGGGCGCATAGCTCAGCGGGAGAGCACACCCTTCACACGGGTGGGGTCGTAGGTTCAATCCCTACTGCGCCCACCATTCCTCTCGACAGCGGCTTTTCCCCAAAGATTTTAAAGCAAGATCATACGCTGGGAGCAGCAGACCTTGGCAGGCGCTCCTGTCGGGCCTCTTCAGCCCTGGAGCGGCTATGCTCGCTGCAATGCCGGTCGAAGGTCAGTCTTCGAAAAATCATCTCCGACGAAAAGCAACGGACATGAATGCTCGCTTGCCACCACATAAGCGAAGCAGTCGCCGAAATTCAGGCCGGCCGGATGCACACCTTTGCCCCATCGCTCGTAAGCCTGCGCAATCCGACGGGCCGAGGCCGGCGTCACCGTCACCACATCGAAACCAAGTCCCTCGATCAGACAAATCATCTCTGCCGCGACGTTCCGCCGTGCTGCGACGATCATCGCTTCCGCCATGGTTCCGGCGGAAATCAGCACTTCAGTCTCTGATTCAAGGATCGCAATGCATGTATCGGCCTCAGCTTCCCCGAGAATGACGGCCATCAGCGCCGAGGTATCCACGACGATCACGCTGGCAGCCCGTCATCGCCGTAGAGGAAATCCTGACTTCTCGCGGCGCTGGCGCCGGCTTCCGCCTTGACGCTGCCGGACGCCCTGACCGCCTCAAGAATTTTCCGGCGCGCCTGGGGCTGAGAAACCGGGTTGACGGGCACAAGGCGCACAGCGGCTTGGCCGTGGCGGGTAAGAATGACCTCATCTCCAGCTTCGGCTCGCCGAACCAGGTCGGTCAACTGGCCTTTGGCGTCGGTGACGGAAACACGCATGGCAAACCTCTCGTTTCAGCCCATCCAGCGCACTCTTGGCCATCCTGAATATGGACCATTGATTAGTCCATGTCAAACCAAGCTTCGGGCGATCATTTCACCTGATGCAATGATGAAGTGTCGAATCCGGCCATTCTCACTACGCGCTCGATACAGCAGTCTGGCGATGCGGAACGGGAATGGCCCGGTCCAACACATCGCAGGACTTGGAAATGAAGCTCTATCACCACCCTCTGTCGGGCCACGCGCACCGCGCGCGTCTGTTCGTCTCGCTTCTCGGGCTGCCCCATGAACTGGTCGAGGTCGACCTCGGGGCCGGCGCGCACAAATCCCCCGAATTCCTGAAGCTGAACCCGTTCGGGCAAGTGCCGGTCCTGGACGATGACGGCGTCGTCATCGCGGATTCGAACGCGATCCTCGTCTATCTCGCCAAGAAGGCGGGGCGCACCGACTGGCTGCCGGAAGATCCGAGTGGCGCCGCCGCCGTTCAGCGCTGGCTCTCCGTGGCAGCCGGAGAAGTGGCCTATGGTCCAGCGGCGGCCCGGCTCATCACGGTGTTCGGGGCGAAGTTCAACGCCGATGAGGTCATCGCTCGGGCGCATGTCCTCCTGAAAAGGCTCGAGAGCCAGTTGACCGGACAGGACTGGCTGGTTGGCGGGCGTCCGACCATCGCCGACGTCGCGATCTACAGCTATGTCGCGCGGGCACCGGAAGGCAACGTCGATCTCTCGGCCTATCCCGCCGTCAACGCGTTCCTCCGCCGGGTCGAGGAACTGCCGGGCTTCGTTCCCTTCGTCCAGACGCCGGCCGGCCTCGCCGCCTGAGCCCGCAACCTCGATCCGCAGCAACCTCGATCCGCATAGGACATCAGAGATGACCGCGACACTGACGAAGCTGCCGGCTTGGCACGAGGGCGAGAGGTTCATCCAGGAAAAGGTGGGCGTAGCCGAGCGGATGGCGATCGTCGGCCAGCGGGTGATCCGCGACCACATGCCCGGCGAACACCGCGACTTCTACGCCCAGCTTCCCTTCATCGTGCTCGGCAGCGTCGATCCTGAAGGCGACCCGTGGGCGACGCTCCTCGCTGGCAAGCCGGGCTTCATGTCATCGCCGACGCCGACGTCCCTCGACATTGCCGTTCACGCCGACCCCGGCGACCCGGCGGGCGCAGGCATGCGGGAGGGAGATCCCGTCGGTCTGCTGGGGATCGAGATGCACACCCGGCGCCGCAACCGCATGAACGGCATCGTCGCGGTCAGCGACGCCGGTTTTCGGGTCGATGTCGATCAGAGCTTCGGCAACTGTCCCCGCTATATCCAGCTTCGCGACTTCGGCTTCGCGAGGGACCCCGCGGAAACGTTCACGGGTGTCGTCGAGGACTTGCCCCAGCTCGATCCCCCGGCACGCGCCATGATCGAGGCGGCGGATGCCTTCTTCGTCGCGACCTATGCCGACCGCGAAGAGCGCCGGCAGGTTGACGTGTCCCATCGCGGCGGCAAGGCGGGTTTCGTCCGCATCGCCGAGGATGGCACCCTTACCGTGCCCGATTTCAACGGCAATCTCTTCTTCTCGACCCTCGGAAACATCGTCCTCAACGGCAAGGCCGGGCTCGTCTTCATCGATTACGCGA
>DASQKT010000607.1:0-3381 GCA_035630415.1 Skermanella sp. | reverse complement strand
AACTGGTTTCTCCGCACCCGGCTGAAGTTCCGTCATCTTCAACTCTTCCTTGCGCTCGACGAGCATCGAAACCTCCATCGCGCCGCTGCCAGCCTGAACCTTTCCCAGCCCGCCGCGTCCAAGCTGCTCGGCGATTTCGAGAATGCGCTGGGATTTCCCCTGTTCGAGCGGCACCCCAAGGGCATCGAGCCGAACTGGTACGGCGAGCTAATGATTCGCCACGCCCGCGTCATCCTGTCGGAACTGGCGGTCGCCGGATCGGAACTGACGGCGCTCCAGGCTGGGCACAGCGGCAAGGTCACGGTCGGAACCGTGATGGCGCCGGCGGTGGAATTGGTCGTTCCGGCGGTCGATGCGGTCCGGCGCAGGCATCCCGGCCTTCAGATCTCCGTCGATGTCGATACCAGCCCCGTCCTGATCGACCGCCTGCGGCAGGGCCAGCTCGACTTCGTAATCGCCCGGATTCCAGCGGATGCCGATCCCACTCCCTTCATCTATGAGGAGATCGGCGACGAGGAACTCTGCTTCGTCTGCCGCAGCGGACATCCGCTGGCGGGAATGGACCTCGTCACGCTGGACGATCTCGTCGGGCAGACCTGGGTGTTGCAGCCGCACGGATCGCTGCTGCGCCGGCTGGTCCATCGGATGTTCCGGGGCAGGGGACTGCCGGTTCCGGCTCAGGTGATCGAAAGCGCCTCCGTCGTCATGTCCATGGCGATGATCGACAAAACAGACGCGCTGTCGGTGACAGCCCGCGCGCTCGCGGAAATGTACTGTTCGACCAACCGCTTCTCGATCCTGAAGTTCGAGAAACGGTTCAGTGTCGAGCCCTACGGCCTCGTCCTTATAAAGGACCATCCTCTGTCGCCGGGTGCGCGGACCCTGCTGTCAGCAATCCGGGCCGCTCTTCCTCGCCCCGTGGCAGCGGATCTTGAGCGGAGCGGCACGGCACCATGATCGAAAATCTCGACCCGTGCCCGACGATGGAGCACACCGACACCTTATGGTTAAGCAGGTCCGCGGTCCGGCGGACGATCGACAAGCCTAATCCGACGCCTTGGGATGCGCCGGGTTCCACCGGGTCGATCCGGTGGAACTCCTCGAAGATTTCTTCCAGCCGGTCGGCGGCGATGCCGACGCCGGTGTCCCATACCTCCAGCCGGAGCATCGTGTTCCGGCGGCGGCATGCTAGCAGGATACCGCCGCTGACCGTATAGCGGAGCGCGTTGCCGAGCAGGTTCGCGACGATCCGGTGCAGCAAGACCGGGTCGCTGAGGATTTCGCAGTCATGCTTCCTGATGCGCAGGCTTAGCCCCCGGCTTTCCGCCAGCGGCCGAAACTCCATCTCCAACCGATCGAGGAGATTTCCGACTGGAAACCTCTCGATGCGCAACTCCACCGTTCCGCTTTCAAGCCGCGACAGGTCGAGCAGGCTCGACAGCATGCGCTGTCCGCTCTCGTGGGCTCGCTCCAGCGCTTGCAGCAGTTCATGATTGGGCGTGTCCTTCAGCCGGCTGTCCAGAAGATCGATGAACAGCCGCATCGCCTGGAAAGGCTGGCCCAGGTCGTGACTGGCGGCGGCCAGGAACCTCGA
This sequence comes from Skermanella sp., assembly GCA_035630415.1. Classification (GTDB taxonomy): domain Bacteria; phylum Pseudomonadota; class Alphaproteobacteria; order Azospirillales; family Azospirillaceae; genus Skermanella. The sequence goes on along the minus strand of DASQKT010000607.1, from coordinate 1,787 downwards.
CTTCATCTGGTTCGCGCGGTTGGCCTCGTCGCGCGCCATCCGCAGGTCCGTGGTTCGCCGTTCGACCTTGCGCTCAAGGTCGGCCAGGACCGCGGACAGCTCGTCCGCAAGCCGGCTCTTCTCCATCTTCAACTGGAGTATCGTGGAACTCCAACGGTTCAGCTTCCAGGCCGCGATCCACAGGAAGACGGTGAACATGAACCCCAGCGCCGCCATGCCGAGCCAGACCGGGCTTCCCTCAAGAGCGAGCCGGATCGCCAGGGGCAGCATGCAGGGGATCAGGAAAGCCGTCACCACGGGAAGCAGTGGCGACAGTGTGACGACCGATCCCGCCGCCATCCCGCCCAGGACGAATGCGACGAACAGCCGGTAGATCGGCGGATCGGGCAACAGCAGCGCGAGGCCGATACCCCAGATGCAGCCGGATATACCGGAAGCCAGGGTCAGGCGAAGCACGGACCGCTCAGGATCTCCGACACCTCCTGTCAGTAATCGTCCGGCCAGACCCTGATGGAAAAAGCGGATCGCGGTCAGTACGACCAGCAAACCCGACCAGACCGCCACTTGCATAACTGGCACGACCGCCGAAAGAACGGCGGCGATCAGGATCGAGTTCACTACATTCGCGGTAAATACCAGCGGAAGCTGGCGGACTACCAGCGATACCTGTTCGCTCCGGATGTCGGCACACTTCGATGCCGGGCTATCCGCCCCGACCCAGACCCTCATTTGCTATCCTGACGTCTCCATCCGCAGGAATGATACAGTATCGAACTGATGCCGTGAATTTACCATTTACGTGCGGAGAGAGTTTCCGGAACAAAGTCGAATCCTCCGGCGCCTGCAAATTTTGCCTTTTGACATGCTAGTCCAGGGGGTTTCTTTCCCAGCATCACACATCGACGCGTTTCGACCGGCGGAAGGTTTGATTCGTTATCAATATTGGTTTCAGACGGAATGGTCTATTTGGCGCCCAGTCCACCGGTCCGGCATCCCTGTCCAGGACAGCCGTCCCGGAGAGATCTTAGCAGGCGGGCGTTGTGCCACATATGAATTACCCATCGCGAGTGACTTAATACCAGCGGAGGGTGGCGAACAGGATTATATCTGTTAGCTTCCCGCTGGTTTTATGACCGAATGCTGGAGAACTTCCAGTCGTGACGGCTGGAGACGATCTTCAAGGAAACCGTATCTCAGTCATATCTCCGGGCGATGCCGATAAACTAAAATGCCTTATGAATGTTTTGTTGAATGTTGATTGGAAAATGCCGGTCCTCCGGCTGGATTTGTTGAAGGAAGCGACTGCCGGTGACTTCAGTATGAATGAGGGGACTTTATGAGCTTTGTTGCCAAGGGCATCATGCGCGCGGCCCTCGCCGGTATTGCCGGCATCATGCTCGCGACCTCCGCGCAGGCGCAGGACATCTCGGGAGCCGGCGCCACCTTCCCCTATCCGGTCTATGCCCGCTGGGCTCTGGCATATCAGCAGGAGACCGGCACCAAGATAAATTATCAGGCGATCGGCTCGGGCGGCGGTATCCGCCAGATCAAGGAGCGCACGGTCACCTTCGGCGCCTCCGATAGCCCGCTCAAGCCGGACGACCTCGCCAAGGCCGGTCTGGTCCAGTTCCCGCTGATCATGGGCGGCGTGGTCCCGGTCGTGAACATTGCCGGCATCAAGCCCGGTCAGTTGCACCTGGACGGTCCGACCATGGCCCGCATCTACCTGGGCGAGATCGAGAACTGGGACGATCCGGCTATCAAGGCGCTGAACCCGGACCTGCCGC
>DASQKT010000606.1:0-2902 GCA_035630415.1 Skermanella sp. | reverse complement strand
GACCAGCGCCCACCAGTAGCCGATGCCGGTGAACTTCAACAGCATCCACGCCGCGAAGGCGCCCAGCATGTACTGGGCGCCGTGTGCGAAGTTGATGACGTTGAGCATGCCGAAGATGACTGCCAAGCCGAGGCTCAGCAGGGCGTAGAAGGACCCGTTGATCAGCCCAAGCAGAAGCTGGCCGAACAGGACCTGGGGGGGCACCCCCAGCAGCTCCATCATATCGTTAAGTCCCCCATTGCAACCAGACGCAAGCCGGATTTCAGGCTTTTACTTCTTGGTGAAGGGGCAGCCGCTCGCCTCGGCCTTCTGATAGGCTTCGTCGGCGGGGATGGTGCTGACGATGTCGTAATAGTCCCAGCGGCCCTTGGACTGGGCCGGCTGCTTGACGCGCGCCAGATACATGTCGTGGGCCAGCCGGCCGTTGGGCAGCAGTTTGGCGTTCTTGGCGAACATGTCCTTGACCGGCAGTTCCTTCATCTTGTTGGCGACCTTCAGGCCGTCGTCGGTGCCCGCCGCATCGACCGCCTTCAGGTAGTGCAGGACGGAGGAATAGACGCCCGCCTGGACCATGGTCGGCTTACGGCCGGTCTTCTTCTCGAACTTGGCGGACCAAGCGCGGGTTTCATCGTCCAGATCCCAGTAGAAGCCGGTGGTCAGCACGAGGTTCTGCGCCGTCTGGAGCCCGAGTGCGTCGACATCGCTGATGAACAGCAACAGGCCCGCGAGCGACTGCCCCGCCTGGGTAATGCCGAACTCCGCCGCCTGCTTGATAGAGTTGGTGGTATCGGTGCCGGCATTGGCGAGACCGATGACCTGGGCGCCCGAGCCCTGGGCCTGAAGCAGGTACGACGAGAAGTCGGAGCTGTTGAGCGGATGGCGGACGCTGCCCTTCACTTCTCCGCCCAGCGCCTTCACCTCACGGGTCACGTCCGCTTCCAGCGAATGGCCGAAGGCGTAGTCGGCCGTAATGAAGAACCAGCTCTTGCCGCCGTTGCGCACCACGGCGCGGCCGGTGCCGACCGCCAGCGCGTAGGTGTCGTAAGCCCAATGGAAGCCGGTTGGCGAGCAGGCGTCGCCCGTCAGGCGCGACGTGGCAGCGCCGGAGATCAGCGTCACCTTGGTCTTGTCACGGGCGACCTCTTGAACGGCAAGAGCCGTGGAGGAGGTGACCAGATCGGCAATGGCATCGACGCCTTCGGTATCGAACCACTGGCGCGCGATGTTGGACGAGATGTCGGCCTTGTTCTGGTGGTCGGCCGAGATGACCTGGACCGGCTTGCCGGCGGCCTTGCCGCCGAACTCCTCGACTGCGAGCTGGGCCGCGACGACCGAACCCTCTCCCGCCACGTCGGCGTAGAGGCTGGATTTATCGGTCAGGACGCCGATCTTCACCGTATCGCCGGAAATCTGCGCCTGAGCGGCGCCGGCCGACAATGCGACCGCGGCAGTTCCCATAAGAAGCTTCTTGAGCATTTTCTGCATCCCCATTCATCATTGTTATTCGTGGTTTTGTTTTTTGCCGGACGAGCGTCGTCAGACGCCCAGATACCCATGCAGCTTTTCGGCATTCGCTTCGAGCTGATCGTTCGGGATCATGTCGACGATGTTGCCTTCCTCCATCACGTAGTGGCGGTCGGCGATGGTGGCGGCGAAGCGGAAGTTCTGCTCGACCAGCAGGATCGTCATGCCGCGCTGCTTCAGCTCACGCACGACCTTGCCGATCTGCTGGATGATGACCGGCGCCAGACCCTCAGTCGGCTCGTCCAGCAGGATGAAGTCGGCGCCGGTCCGCAGGATGCGCCCGATCGCCAGCATCTGCTGCTCGCCACCCGACAGGCGAGTTCCCTGGCTCTTGCGCCGTTCCTTCAGGTTCGGGAACAGGTCGTAGATGGCATCGACCGTCATGCCGCCCTGCTTGATCAGGGGCGGCAGCATCAGGTTCTCCTCGACATTGAGGCTGGAAAAGATGCCGCGCTCCTCCGGCACGTAGCCGATGCCGAGCTTAGCGATCTTGTTGGACGGCAGCCCGACCAGTTCGTCACCGCCCAGCCGGATCGAGCCGGTGCGCTTGCCGACGATGCCCATGATCGAGCGCATCGTCGTGGTCTTGCCGGCGCCGTTGCGGCCAAGCAGGGTGACCACCTCGCCCTTGCGCACGTCCAGGCTGACGCCGTGCAGGATGTGGCTCTCGCCGTAGAAGGCGTGGAGATCGCGGATCTCAAGCATGTCCCGTCCCCATATAGGCTTCCATTACCTGCGGGTTCTTCGACACCGTGGCGTACGGCCCCTCCGCCAGGATCTCGCCGCGCCTCAGCACCGTGATCTTGTCCGACAGGTCGGACACAACGCTCAAATTGTGCTCGACCATCAGGATCGTCCGGTTGGCCGAGACCTTACGGATCAGTTCGGCCGTGCGGTCGATGTCCTCGTGGCCCATGCCGGCCATCGGCTCGTCCAGCAGCATCAGTTCGGGCTCGAGCGCCAGGGTGGTCGCGATCTCCAGCGCCCGCTTGCGGCCGTAGGGCAACTCGACCGCCGCCGTGTCGCGATAGGCTGCCAAGTTGACCGACTCGAGCAGCCTGTCAGCCTCTCCATCCAGGTTGCGAAGCGTCTTCTCCGAGCGCCAGAAGTCGAAGCTGTCTCCGCGCAGGCGCTTCTGAAGTGCTACCCGTACGTTCTCCAGGCAGGTCAGGTGCGGGAACACGGCGCTGATCTGGAACGAGCGCACCAGCCCCTGCCGCGCGATATCAGCCGGCTTGACCTTGGTAATGTCGTTGCCGTTGAACAGGATCTGTCCGCTGCTCGGGATCAGGAACTTGGTGAGAAGATTGAAGACCGTCGTCTTGCCGGCGCCGTTGGGACCGATCAGAGCATGGATGCTGCCGCGCCGGACTTCGAG
>DASQKT010000605.1:0-3120 GCA_035630415.1 Skermanella sp. | reverse complement strand
TCGTCCAGCAGACCTTCATCCGGGGCGACGGTCAAGCCCTCGCGTTCCGCCAGGGCTGCCGCATCGGCAGCGATCTTGGAGCGGCGCTCGTCGCGGGACAGGACGACATGGGCTTGGCGCAGCCCGTCGCGGTACGCTTCGAAGTTGTGGGCGGTGATGACGGAATCGGGGGAGAGAAAGCGATGCCCCCGTGTTCTGTCGACAAATGTAATCAATCCGACTTTTCCGCCCAGATCGAACGAGCCTTCCAGCAACTTCCCGTCGAAGACGGCAAGGATGTGATGGATCGGCCGGACCCAGCGGAAGGTGCCGGTGGCCCAGCGCATGCTCTTGGGCCAGGGGAACTCACGGATCGTCTCGTCGATCAGGCCGGGCAGAACCTCGGCGGTATCGCGGCCGGGTTTCTCGGTCACGGCGAACCAGAAGACGCCCTTGCCGGTGTCGCGCTGCTCGCACTGGTCCAGGCTGGCAAGGCCGGCGCCGCGCAGGAATCCGGCGACCGCCTGCTCGGGCGAGCCGACGCGCGGGCCTTTGCGCTCCTCTTTCACGTCCGCCGTGCGGGCGGCCAGACCTTCGACCACGAGCGCCAGCCGGCGGGGCGTGGAATGGGCTTGCGACGATCCGATCTCAAGCCCGGCCGCCGCCAGCTTGGTGGTGATCAGGCGCTGAAGATCCTCGGCCGCACGGGCTTGCATGCGTGCCGGAATATCTTCGGAGAACAGTTCGATAAGAAGCTGGGGCATGATATCCGGCGGTTCGATCAGGAGGTGGGGCCGGAGGGCGGCGCTGCATCGGAAACGATCGGCGGCTTTCCGTCCGTTGACGGAGATCCCGCGATCCAAGCTTCGCAGCAGCCTTTGGCGAGGGTGCGGACCCGTCCGATATAGGCGGCCCGCTCGACCACGCTGATCACGCCGCGCGCGTCCAGCAGGTTGAACAGGTGGCTGGCCTTGATGGCTTGGTCATAGGCGGGCAGGGCCAGTTTCTCGTTCAAGAGGGACTGGCACTCGGCCTCGGCGTCCTTGAAGTGCTGGAGCAGGCGGTCGGTGTTGGCATGTTCGAAGTTGAAGGCGGAATACTCGATCTCCGCCCGCTTGAACACGTCGCCGTAGCGGACGCCGGCTCCGTTGAAGTCAAGGTCGTAGACGTTCTCGACGCCCTGGACATACATGGCGAGGCGTTCAAGTCCATAGGTCAGCTCGACCGCGATGGGATCGCATTCGATCCCGCCGACCTGCTGGAAATAGGTGAACTGGGTGACTTCCATGCCGTCGCACCAGACTTCCCAGCCCAGCCCCCAGGCGCCCAGGGTAGGGCTTTCCCAGTCGTCCTCGACGAAACGGATGTCGTGCAGCGCCGGGTCGATGCCCAGCGCGTAGAGGCTTTTCAGGTAGAGGTCCTGCGCGTCGGCCGGCGACGGCTTCAGGATGACCTGGAACTGGTAATAGTGCTGCAACCGGTTCGGGTTTTCGCCATAGCGCCCGTCCTTGGGACGGCGCGACGGCTGGACATAGGCGGCGCGCCACGGCTGCGGCCCAAGCGCGCGGAGCGTCGTCGCCGGGTGGAACGTGCCGGCGCCCACTTCCATGTCGTAGGGCTGGAGAATGACGCAGCCCTGCTCCGCCCAAAAATTCTGGAGCTTGAGAATCAAGCCCTGGAAACTGAGAGGCCGCTTGGAACCGCTGAATTCCGCCGATCCGGAGGTCTGGGTCGCCGCGCTTGCAGGCGCCATGGTCGTTCACACTTTATCGTTTTGTTGCAGTGCGTGGACGATACGCGGGCAGTCTGCCGGAATCAAGTGCGGGCGGGTCGTTCCTTGGACCAGATTGGGGACCGGATCGGGGGCGACGGGGGCAGTTCAACGATAGGGGCAGTCGGGTCTGCCGCAACTGGTCGCTTTGGTTGCCGACACATAGACGTTGCAGGCCGGACAGCGGATCATTTCCTCCGCATTGGGGCGGGGACGGGGCAGGCCGCCTTCGTTGGCGTCCAGCTTCCGCTTCGCCTCCATCCTGGCGTTGATCCGGGTAACGTACCGGTAGCCGTACCAGACGACGGCGATCAGCAGGATGAGGGTGAGGATCTTTGAGAACATGCGTCTTCATTACGGCGGAGGGATGGGGGCGGTCAAGGAGCGAGCGCCCATGTCCGCCCTTCACATCCCCATCAGTGCGGCCAGCTTCGCACGCAGGTCCGCCAGCACCGCCGGGGGAACCTTGCCGCCGGCGTAGGTGATCGGGCGGGCCATCGTGTCTATGCTTCGGACGAGGCTTGTCAGCACCTCGCCGGTTACCGCCAAGCCTTCGGGAAGCACGACGCTCGTTCCAAAGGGACGAATTCGCGATGTGATCGGGCAGACTATGGCGAGGCGTGTCGTCTGCCAGAAAGCCACTGGAGAAACGACGACAGCCGGTCGTCGGCCGCTCTGCTCACGCCCCACGCGCGGATCGAAGTCGGTCCATATCAGATCGCCTTCATCGGGTTCGTAGATCAATCCACCACTTCCCGGCCGACATCAGGCCCCCAGTCGAATGCTTCGCGCATGTCCTCCGGGGTGATTCCGGTCAGAAGTTCCTCAAGCCTATAGTGTGGACGGTCGGTCCTGATTACGAGGCGATTCCCTTCAGCCTCGATTTCGACCCGAGCGCCGTCTTTCAGGCCGAGCCGGCCAGCTAATTCCTTTGGAATCCGCAGCCCCAAGCTGTTGCCCCAGCGAGCCAATTGAACTTGCATCATGTCCTCCATGATATCCGCAGTATATCCTAATGGCTGACGGCTTCCGGAGCAATCAGGATCGCACCAATCACGTGCCGATCAGGCCGAGTTGCGGGCTGGAGGGTTCGGCATGTGTGCGTTTCGGGATGCAGCCAGCCTCCCGCGCGGCCAAGCCAGCCTCCACGGTGGCGTCGGACGCGGTGCGGATGCCAGCGTCCAGGATGACGAGGACGAAACTGCGGGAGCAGATCAACTCAATCACATCGGGGTCGAGGGTGCATTGACAGCAATGCAGAAGCAGCCGGAGGCCGCTTCTGCATCTGCTCTCGAGTAGTGATCATGAATATCGTACCGAACCTCGCCCCAGCGTTTCCGCCGGGGCGAGTGATGGCATCACGCGGCGCG
>DASQKT010000604.1:0-6032 GCA_035630415.1 Skermanella sp. | reverse complement strand
CGTCCTGGAAAACTGCACCCTGGCGCCGATCTGGGTCCGCAAGATGCCCAAGGCCCAGGCGGAAGAGATCGCGATGAAGTACCTGAAGCGGGTGCGGATTCCCGATCAGGCCAACAAGTACCCCGGCCAGCTTTCCGGCGGACAGCAGCAGCGCGTGGCGATCGCCCGATCGCTGTGCATGAGCCCGAAGGTCATGCTGTTCGACGAACCGACCTCGGCGCTCGACCCCGAGATGATCAAGGAAGTGCTCGACGTCATGATCGGCCTCGCCAACGAGGGCATGACCATGATCTGCGTCACCCACGAGATGGGCTTCGCCCGGACGGTCGCCAACCGGGTGATCTTCATGGACCGGGGCGAGATCGTTGAGCAGAACGAACCGCTGGAGTTCTTCAACAATCCGCAGTCGGAACGAACCAAGCTGTTCCTCAGCCAGATCCTGGCGCACTGACCCGTATGCCGCCCGGTGCCGCGTTCTGCCGCGCGACACCGGGTGTCATCCGCTTCCCTTGACCCCGACATCGCTTCTATCCCATAAGTGTTACCTCTGAGGGGTAGTGCGGCGCGGTAGCGAGGGCGAGATGGGCGGACAGAAATACCGGTTGGTCACCAGAAGCGATTTCGACGGCTTGGCATGCGCCGTCCTGATGCGCGAACTCGACCTGATCGACACGATCACCTTCGTCCATCCCAAGGACATGCAGGACGGACTGGTCGAGGTCGGTCCCAACGACATCACGACCAACCTTCCCTTCGTGCCCGGCGTCCACCTCGCCTTCGACCATCACCTGAGCGAGGCCGAGCGCGTCGGCGGCCAGCAGCCCAATCACATCATCGACCCCAAGGCCCCGTCGGCGGCGCGGGTCGTCTACGATCATTTCGGCGGGCTCGAACGCTTCTCCATGGTGCCGCAGGCCATGATGGCGGCGGTCGACAAGGCCGACTCAGCCGATTACGACATCGACGATATCCTGAAGCCGACGGGCTGGACGCTCCTGAACTTCCTGATGGACCCGCGTACCGGGCTGGGGCGCTTCCGCAGCTTCCGGATCTCGAACTACCAACTGATGATGACGCTGATCGACTATTGCCGCGATCATGACGTCGACAGCATCCTGGCGCTGCCCGACGTGGCGGAACGGGTAGAGCTTTACTTCGCGCAGGAAAAACTGTTCACCGACCAAGTGAAGCGTCTGGCTGAAGTCCACGGCGACGTGGTCGTCCTCGACCTTCGCAACGAGGAGGTTATCCACGCCGGCAACCGGTTCATGATCTACGCGCTGTATCCGCAGACCCGAGTCTCCATGCATGTCCTGTGGGGCCTGAAGCAGCAGAACACCGTGTTCGCGGTTGGCAAATCGATCATCGACCGCACTTCACCGGTCGCCGTCGGACCGCTGATGCTGGAATATGGCGGCGGCGGCCACCTCGCCGCCGGCACCTGCCAGATCCCCAACGAGGATGCCGCCCTGGTCAAGGACGAGTTGATCCGGCGGCTCTCCACCCCAAGGTGATCTTTCCGAGGGTGGCTTCCGATTTTATTTACGACCGTCGTTGCTAAATCGATGCGACGTTTAATTCGAAGTCGAAGGGCGGCTCTTCCGGTGCAATCGATGGATATCGGCGCATATGACAAGGCCGCCACGGTCCATGCCCGTGCCGTTCGGCACACCGTCATGTGCGTTACCGCGACGGCGGGTATGCTGGTAGCACTGGCCCTCCTGGGAGGCTTGGCGACCGGCGGAAGCACGGCAGCAGGCTTGCTCCTGCTCGCCGTCGCGACCGTCTGGCTGCTTTTCCGCCTGGCTGCTCTCACCAAGCGCTCCGCCATGGCAGCGGACCTTCTGCTGGCCGACAACCACCGCCTCCGTGAAAGCGAGGAGCGGTACCGTACGATCGTGACGGCGACGCCGGAACTGGTGCTGATCGGCAGGAACGGGCTGGTCGATTACATCAATGGCGCCGGCGCTGCCATGCTGGGCGTCGAATCCGCCGACTTCATCCTGGCACATCCGGTCGTGGACCTGCTGGGGGCGGACACCGCCGCGTCCGACCGTGAGCGCGTCATCGCCGCCCTGGCGGCGGGCGGACCACTGGCGCGATGCGAAGTCTGGCTTTCCCGGTCCGACGGCAAGGTCTTCCGGGCCGAGCTGACCGGCGTGCCTCTCCCGTCCCAGGCCGGCCGCATGGTCCTGCTGATGGCGCGCGATATCTCCGACCACTACCGGATCGAAACGTCGCTGCGCGATGCGAAGGAACAGGCGGAACTTGCCAACCGCACGAAGAGCCAGTTCCTCGCCAACATGAGCCATGAGTTGAGGACACCGCTCAACGCGATCATCGGCTTCTCGGAAATCATCGCGGACGATAGCTTCGGTCCCGACGGCTTGCCGATGTACACGGAATACGCCCGTGATATCCGGGACAGCGGCAGGCACCTGCTTACAGTCATCAACGACATCCTGGACTACTCACGAATCGATTCCGGCAAGACGGAGCTTGCGGACGACATCAACGACATCGGCGATGTGATCTCCGCGTCGATTCGGGTCGTGATCAATCGGGCGGAGAGCGCAGGCGTCCAGGTTCGCCAATCCGTCCATGAAGGGCTTCCGCCAGTCGTCGCCGATACCCTCAAGCTCAAGCAGATCCTGCTGAACATCCTTTCCAATGCAGTCAAGTTCACCGAAAGCGGCGGCAGCGTCGTGGTGTCGGCCGGTCTGGCGGAGGATGGCGGTGTCGATATCAGCGTCGAAGATACCGGCATCGGCATGAGCGAGGATGAAGTGGTGCTGGCCTTCCAGCCCTTCTCCCAGGTCGAAAGCACCCTGAACCGCAAATACGAGGGGACGGGGCTGGGCCTGCCGATCACGAAGACCCTGACGGAGCTTCACGGTGGTAGACTCGCGATCAAGAGCGCTCCAGGCGTCGGCACCGTCGTTACCATCCACCTGCCGGCCAGCCGGATATTCCGGCAGGCCGCGGACGAAGAGCAAACAATCGGTGCTGTCAACTACGGCGAATGAACGCTTTTATGGCCAGTTTCCATGGCTTGCAGCCCCGGAACAAGGCAGGGCTCAGCGTTTGCCTCCCAGGATCACGGCAAAGCGTCCAGTCGGCGCCATGGATGAATGCGCCATAGGAGGACGGATCTTGCGCAGACGCTCTTCCTCCCGCTGTGCCAGCACGTCTTCGAGCTTGCGAATTGGCCGCAGAAGATAGGGGCTGATATTCAAGCTCGTGATCTCGTCCATGATGCCGTCACTTTTGGCAAGTGATAAAATTCCGTTAAATAATGGGCCTTGGATCATGGGAACGTGAGCACGATTAGGTTTGGAAGCGTGTGTTCTGACGGTTTAGCCATCCGGGAGTTGGAGCAGAATATCCATCTCACCCGTTATTGCCGGGAATGGAGGAACCACACATGAAAATTGTCGAACGTCGCCAAAGCGGCTATCTGATGGAATGCGATTGTGGCCGGGGTGGTCAATTCATCCAGCAACGTCCGGCCTTGGCCAGCGAGTGCCCGAACTGCGGCAAGACCGGCCTGATGGCCGATCTGGTCACGAAATGGATAATAGCCAGGGATTCGATGAAGCTGGACGCGGCAGACTGACGGGAAAGCAAGCCGGTGACGCGCTACGTCACCGGGCACCGGCCAAAGCCTGCGCGTAGACTTCCGGATCTACGTTGCCGCCGGAGCAGACGACCGCCATCGTCTTGCCGGCAATGGAGATTTTTCCGGACATAACAGCCGCCAGCGCCACGGCGCCGCCCGGTTCCACGACAAGCTTGAAGTGGTCGCGGGCCACCGCCATCGCCGTCGCGACTTCCGCATCCGTGACGGCGACTCCACCCGCCAGATGGGTCGAGTTGACGGCGAAGGTCAATTCGCCCGGCATCGGCGCCAGCAGGGCATCGCAGAACGAAGACGCTCCGGCGGCATTGCTCAGCCGCTCCCCCGCCGCAAGGGACCGCGTCGTATCGTCGAATCCTGCCGGTTCGACGGCATAGACGCGGGTGCCGGGGCAGCGCGCGGCAATCGCCAACGCTATGCCGCTGATCATGCCGCCGCCGCCGCAAGGCGCCAGCACGGCATCGAGCCGCGCACCAATCACGCCGGCCTGATCCGCCAGTTCCAGCCCGATGGTCCCCTGACCGGCCATGATGTAAGGATCGTCGTAGGGCCGGACGAGAGTGGCGCCCGTCTCCGCCGAGATCCCGGCTCCGATCGCTTCCCGGTCCTCCTTCCACCTGTCGTACAGCACGACCCTGGCGCCCCACTCGCGGGTATTGGCGACCTTGATCGCCGGAGCGTCCGACGGCATCACGATGGTTGCCGGGATGCCGAGAAACCGGGCAGCGGCGGCGACGCCCTGCGCATGGTTGCCGGATGAAAACGCCACGACGCCACGCGGCCGCTCGGCCTCCGGTATCAGGCTGATCCGGTTGAAGGCGCCCCGGAACTTGAAGCTGCCGGTGCGCTGAAGCACCTCCGCCTTGACCAGCAACCGGCCGCCCAGCCGGTCGTTCAGCAGGGGCGACTCCAGGAGCGGCGTCAGGACCGCGTGACCGGCCAGACGGCGGGCGGCTGCCTCCACGTCGGCAAAGGTCGGCAGGGCGGAGGAAAGCATAGCGGCAACCATGAGAAACGGAGGAAACTCAGCGGATGGCGGGTTCGACCAGAGCCGGAAGTGCGTCGAGACCTTGCAGGATCAGACGCGGCTCGCCTGGCAAGCGATCGCGCTCCAGCCCGAAGCGGTTGAGCCACACGGTCTGAAAGCCGAAACTCGCCGCCCCCGCCACGTCCCATCCGTTGGAAGAAACGAAGCAGATCCGGTCGCGTTCCAGACCCAGCCGGTCGCACGCAAGCTGATAGACCGCTGGGTCCGGTTTGTAAATGCCGACGTCCTCGATGGAAAGCACGGCATCCAGGCTGCCACCGATCCCGGCGCTCTCGACACCGGCCTTCAGCATGGCGGGGGTTCCGTTGGACAGGATCGCCGTACGCAATCCCTTGCCGCGAAGCTCCTTCAGCGCAGGCCCCACATCTGCATAGGCGTCCAACGACAGATAGGCATCCATCAGACGGGCCTTCAAACCCTCATTCTCCGGCAAACCCAAGGCTCCGAAGGCGTGGTCCAGGGCATCGCGGGTAACGTCCCAGAAGTCCCGGTGCCGCTTCATGAGGCTGCGCAGCCACGTGTATTCAAGCTGCCGCTGACGCCACAGCGCGCCTACCTGCTCCGCCTTGCCGTCGAGGTCATGGGAAAGGCGGCCGGTTGCCGACCGGACATCGAGCAAAGTTCCATAGGCGTCAAAGACACAAGCTTCGATGCCTTCAAGGGCTGCCGTCGTTCGTCCCGCCTGTTCCGTCACCGTCTCAGATCCTCCTCCAGCAGAAGCTTAGGGCTGCCGCCGCCCATGCGGGCTCGATAGATATGGACGGCCTCCATCACGCGCTGAACATAATTGCGCGTCTCGTAGATCGGAATCAACTCGATCCAGTCCACGACATCGACCCCCTCGGCCCGAGGATCGCCATTCGTTTGAAGCCACTCGCGGACCCGGCCGGGGCCGGCATTATAGGCGGCGATCGCCAGCACATAGGAACCGTTGAAGCGGTCCACCAGCTCCCGCATATAGGCACTGCCCAGCGCTATGTTATAGGTCGGGTCCGACGTCAGCCGGCTGTTGGTGTGCTGCATGCCAAGCTGACCGGCGACCTGTTTCGCCGTCGCCGGCATCAACTGCATCAGCCCCCGTGCTCCCGCCGGGCTGACGGCGTTCTCGTTGAACGTGCTTTCCTGCCGGATCAGGGAGTGGACCAGGGCCGGCTCTAGCCAGCCGAGGTCCGGCATGCTCACGACAGGATAGCCGGCGCCGGCCAGCGTGTACCCGTCCTGGACCGCCTGCTTGGCGACGCTGACCGCAAGGTCCGGCCGTGCGATTTCATAGGCGAGTCGGCTCACCAGCGCGAATTCTTCCGCCGTCTTGGCATTCGATCCCATTCGGCGGACAAAGACGCCCTC
>DASQKT010000603.1:0-6777 GCA_035630415.1 Skermanella sp. | reverse complement strand
GGTACGGAAGATCAGCAGAAGCTGCGCCTGAAGGGCCAGGGGATAGCGGGAATGGGCGGGGGACCCGCCGGCGACGCGATCGTCGAGGTCCATGTCGAGCAGCACCCCTTCTTCGTCCGGAAGGAATCGGACATCCACCTGGAACTGCCGATCAGCCTTCCCGAAGCGGTGCTGGGCGCCACGATCAAGGTTCCGACCCTGGGCGGTCAGGTCGCGGTCAAGGTGCCGCGCGGCTCCAACACGGGCGGAACCCTGCGCCTCAAGGGCAAGGGCATCCCCGATGCCAAGAGCGGAGTCGCCGGCGATCAGTACGTGAAGCTGAAGGTCGTCCTGCCGGACCCGCCGGACAGTGAACTGGCATCCTTCCTGGAACGCTGGGCGAAAGACCGCAGCTACGATGTCAGGAAGAAGGTCGGACTGGACTGAGTGAAGGACCGCTACGGAGGTGTCGGGCCTTGGCGGCCCGACACTCCCCTAGTCTGTAAGAATGGGCCTACTCGATGACCCGGATCGACGGCTTGGCCGGCCGGCCGGGTTCCGGTTCGCGGACGGGCCGGGCCGCTCTCGGGCGCGGGGCCTGGACTTGATGGGACGGCTCGGGCAGAGCGGTTCCGGTGTCGATCAGTTCCCGCAGACGCCGCTCGGCGCGCTCCACGGTGCCGAACAGGCGCGACTCCCCGGCGTCGATGGCGGCGATCAGGGCGTGCAGCATCTGCCGCATCCGCTCGTTCTCACCTTCGAGCTTGGCGGCCGCCCCTCGGGCAACCCGCAGTTCCTGGGCCTGACGTTCGACCACGGCGGCCAGTTGCTCGATCTGCGTGATCAGCCCGCTGGTGCTTCCACGGTCGCGGCCAGCGCCTTCCAGGCGCGCCAGGGTATTGTTGAACTCGTCGAACAAGGTGTCGTCACCGCCACGGTGATGCTCCACCGCGCGGCGCTGGGAGGAAACTCCACCTTCAAGATCACCCCCGCGAGGGCGGATTTCAAAACTGCCCGACACCGTCATCTCCAGTACCCGTAGCGCGGAGCCTCCACCGCATGGAGACAATTTTGGGGCCTGATGGTCAACAAGCGGTTAAATGGCGCGCAGTTGGGCACCTCCTTTCCGCCTTATTTTCGGCCTATACCGGAGCTAACCAAACGGCTTGACGCGGGAACCGCAAACCGCGCTTATTCTGGGCAATTCCAAATCAAAACAAGGAACAGGTCAGGCACGGTCATGATTTATGCAACGGCGAGCACCTGGGCTCAGGACTTAAAGCACCGGTTGAGTAATGTTCCGTTCAATATCGGTCCGATGGCCAGCCTGATCGGGCTGGCGAGCTATGCCTGTTTTACCGTCGCAGGGGTCACGCTTTGGCTCGATGAGACAAGATCGGCCTTCGCCGCGCTGGCCTCCTTAGTAATCTTTGTAATTGGCCTCATCATGTTCGGCTGTTCCATATTGCTGCGCGCCTCCGCAGCGCCGCGCCAGACGCCGCCGGTGAAGCGCCCGATAGAAATGTCAGGCCACGCGGCTGAATAGTGGAAATGGAAGGAGGGCGCCGTCGGCGGCGTCCTCCTCAGCCGTGCGATCCTCCTACAGCTCCCGCTGACCGGATGCCGGGGTCGATGCGAATACCGTCGCGACGAACAGCCCGACAACCACGGCGAAGAATGCCAGCGCCACGAACGGCGTATGAAACACCACCAAGGCAATGGTGGCGAGACCTAGAACCAGAAGTTTCCACATAGCGTAATTGCCCCATCGCAAGTCCGGAAGTAGTAGGATTAACCCCTTTCGCGAAGTGCTGACTCTTTCGACAAGGAAGTTATCCCATTTAAAGATGGTAACATTCGCATTTCTGTCATGCTTAACGGCAATTAAATCTCTGTCATTAATCTGTCTTTTACTCGGGCGCGCTAAATTGGCTCCATCGCAACGGAGCGGGTTCAATGCCTATCAGCAGCTATCTACTGACACCACCACGCAGTCTTGAGCAGGTCCTGGCCGACCTGGGCCGTGCCCCGCCCGACAGTTCCAACCTGCGCCACGACAACAGCAACATCCCGCCGGATGCCGAGCGGGACGCCGAGGTCTCCTCTACCTCGGCGTCGTAGTAACCGCTGACTTATTGCGACTGACTTATCGCGTCAGAACCGCCCCGCCCCGACGGCGCCGACATAAACACTGTAGAGCGACGTCGTGGCGGTGATGAACAGCCGGTTCCGTTTCGGTCCGCCGAAGGCGAGGTTGGACACCACCTCTGGAACCCTGACTTTCCCCAGCAGATCGCCATTGGGCGAGAAACAATGAACGCCGTCGCCGGCGCTGGTCCAGACGTTCCCATCCGTGTCCAGGCGGAACCCGTCCGCCAGTCCCGGTTCGATCGAAGCGAAGACCTGGCCGCCTGACAGGCTGCCCCCCTCGGATACGGTGAAGGCGCGGATATGGTGCGGTCCGTCCTCCCGGTGGGAAGCCCCGGTATCCGCGACATAGAGCGTCATCTCATCCGGGGAAAAGGCAATGCCGTTCGGCTTGTCGAAGTCGTCAGCCACGACCGCCACCTGCCCCGTTTCGGGATCGATCCGGTAGACATGGCAGCCGTCCTGCTCGATCTCCGCCTTGTGGCCCTCGTAATCGGTGAGGATGCCGTAGGGCGGATCGGTGAACCAGATCGAACCGTCCGATTTCACCACGACGTCATTGGGCGAGTTGAGGCGGCGGCCCTTATGGCTGTCCGCCAGCACGGTGATCGAGCCGTCGTATTCGGTCCTCGTGACCCTTCGCGCCCCGTGTTCGCAGGTGACGAGTCGCCCCTGACCGTCGCGGGTATTGCCGTTGGAGAAGTTGGACGGCGCGCGGAACACGCTGACAGACCCTCCCCCGGCGCCGCCATCCACCCAGCGCATCATCCGGTTGTTCGGGATGTCGCTCCAGATCAGATGGCCGCCGTCGCCGAACCAGACCGGCCCCTCGGCCCAGCGCATTCCCGTATGCAGCTTTTCGACGAACACATTGCCGAGCGCGTAGCGACGGAATCGATTGTCGATGATTTCAAAAGGGCTTTCCATCAAAGGGCTGGCCATCGTGCATTTTCCTCCCTCGGGGGTTTGTTTCCCTGGCGATTTTTTGTTGCCATAGCAAACGATCCGCTGCCCCATGGGCGGCGTCAACATGAGAAAATTCAGACAGAGTGCATGGAGGAACCACGATGCCACGCTTCGCTGCGGACAAACTTGTCGGGTATGCCGAAGCCCTGCTTCAGGCGTCAGGCCTGACGGCGGCCCGAGCCCGGACCGTCGCGGAGATCCTGGTGGAAGGCGACCTGTTCGGTCACACCACCCACGGCCTTCAACTGCTGCCGGGTTACCTGAAGGAAATCGATGCCGGGTCCATGACGACGGACGGCGATCCCGAAACCGTCGCCGATACCGGCCCCGCCATCACCTGGGACGGCCGGCGGCTGCCCGGCCCATGGCTGGTGGTCCAGGCGCTTGATCTGGCGAGCCAGCGCGCTGTTCAATACGGGACGGCGACGGTCGTGATCCGGCGCAGCCACCATATCGCCTGTCTGGCGGCCTATCTCAAGCGGGCGACCGATCGGGGACTGGCGATCATCCTGGCAAGCTCCGACCCGGCAGGCGCCAGCGTGACGCCCCATGGCGGCATCGGCCGGATCATGACGCCCAACCCGCTGGCCGCCGGCTGGCCCACTTCCAAGGGACCCGTGCTGCTGGATGTCAGCATGTCCACCACGACCAACGGCCTGACCAACCGGAGCCACGCCGAAGGCAAACCCCTGCCCCATCCCTGGCTAATCGACGGCCACGGCAACGCGACCGCCGACGCCTCCGCTTATTTCGCCGATCCTCCGGGTGCGATCCTGCCGCTGGGCGGGCTCGATCTCGGGCACAAGGGCTATGCGCTGGGCCTGATGGTGGAGATGATGACGTCGGCGCTGGGCGGCTATGGCCGGGCGGATGGAGCGACCGGCTGGGGCGCTTCGGTCTTCCTTCAGGTATTCGACCCCGACGCCTTCGGTGGCCGCGACAGCTTTATCCGGGAAACCAGCTGGCTGGCCGACGCAGCACACGCGACGCCGCCGCGTCCCGGCGGACCACCCGTCCGGCTTCCCGGAGAAGGCGGTCTCAAGCGCCGGGCGGATCAGCTCCGGAACGGCGTCGAACTGTATGACGGCATCCTGGAGGGGCTGGAGCCCTGGGCCGAACGCCTGGGGATCGGAAAGCCGCAGAGCATTTCTCCCTGAACCCCTTTTGATCCTAATCAATGCCGAGGGGCCGGCAACGGGAGGATGCTTATCCTCAGGGTCAGGAACCCTGTGCCGGCCCGCGAGGGCGGCAATGATGTAAAAAGAGGGGGAGAAACCATGGCGCTCAAGAATCTGGTCGTCGTCGTGGACCAAAGTGCCCAGTCGGCCGCGCGCGTCAATGCCGCGATCCTGCTGGCCGCCAAGCACGACGCGCATCTGACCGGACTGTTCATAGCCTCTCCCCCCGTCCTGCCAAGCTATGTCGCGGGCGAACTCGGCGAAGGCATCATCGCCATCCAGCGGCGCACCGCGCAGGAACATGCCGATGAAGCCGCGGCACTCTTCCGCCGGGCCGTCGAACTGGCCGGTATCGGCGACCGGTCGGAATGGCGGGCCTTGCGCGGGAACCCGACCGAAGTAACCGGCATCGTCGGCCGCTATGCCGACCTCGTCGTCGTCGGTCAGGTCGATCCCGAACGGGACGGCGAAGTGCCGCCGGTCCACCCGGAAGACGTGCTGTTCAACTGCGGCCGGCCGGTTCTGGTGGTTCCCTATGCCGGCAGGCCGGCCACCATCGGCGAGCGCGTGGTGATCGGCTGGAACGCCAGCCGCGAAGCCGCCCGTGCTGTGAACGACGCCCTGCCGCTGCTGGAAACCGCTGAAAAGGTCAGCGTGCTGGCGGTCAATCCGAAGCCGGGCTTCGACGGGCTGGGCGACGAACCGGGCGCCGACATAGCTCTCCATCTGGCCCGCCACGGCGTCATGGTGACCGCCGATCATTTCTCCGCCCGCGGCATGGACGCCGGCGACATGATCCTGAACTACGCCACCGACGTCTCGGCCGATCTGCTGGTGATGGGCGCATATGGCAGGTCTCGGCTGCGCGAACTGGTGTTGGGCGGCGTAACGCGTCATATTATGCACCACATGACCATACCGGTGCTGTTCTCCCACTGAGCGGCGCCGTTTTTCCACGGGGAACGGGACTGCCATGATTCTGGTTTTCGGCTCACTCAACATGGACCTCGTCATGACGGTCCCGGTTCTGCCGAAACCTGGAGAGACGGTCCTGTGTCCCGGCTACACGCTGAAGCCGGGCGGCAAGGGCAACAATCAGGCCGTCGCCGCCGCCCGCGCGGGAGCGCCGGTCGCCATGGCCGGGTGCGTCGGTCCCGACGCCTTCGGCTCCGGTCTGGTCGAGAATCTCGTGCGCGCCGGCATCGATACATCGGACGTTCAACTGGTCGAGCAGCCGACCGGCTGCGCCATGATCTGCGTGGACGCCGACGCGGAGAACTTCATCACGGTCGCCAGCGGCGCCAATCTGGCGGCGGCATCGGACCGGATCTCCGATTCGAAATTAGGACCGGGCACCACCGTCCTGATGCAGATGGAGGTCCCGGCGGAGCAGAACTGGGCACTGATCCGGCGCGCCCACGAGCTCGGCTCCCGAACGGTACTCAACGTGGCGCCAGCCGCCGACGTGCCGCCGGACATCCTAAAGCTGATCGACGTGCTCGTGGTGAATGAACACGAAGCGGCGGATATCGGCGGTCGCCTCGGCCTTTCCACCAGCTCCTCCACCGGTCTCGCCCGCGATCTGGCGCGCACCTGTGGCGTCACTTGCGTCGTGACGCTGGGCGGTGCCGGCGCGCTGATGGCCGAGTCGGGCGGTGCGCTGTGGACGGCGGCTCCGCTGAAGATCAACCCCGTCGATACCACCGGGGCAGGCGATGCCTTCTGCGGCATCCTCACCGCCGCACTGGACGGCGGCGCCGAACCGAAGGACGCCCTGCACCGGGCCAGCGTCGGCGCCTCCCTCGCCTGCATGGCGCTGGGCGCCCAGGAAAGCCTGCCGACATCGGAGGCGATCGATGCCCGCCTGCGCGACGTAGCCGAACCGCTGCGTCTGTCCTGACCGGCATCTCTCTGCTAACGTGTCTCCGGCCCTCCTGTATCCTTCGCGGGCAAGCCTGCACGAAACCAGAGACGATATATGCCGATCATCAACCGCATCGCCGATTTCCACGACGAGATGACCGCTTGGCGGCGTGACTTGCATGCCCATCCCGAAACGGCGTTCGAGGAGTTCCGAACATCCGGGATCGTCGCGGCGAAGCTGGAGGAATGGGGCATCGAAGTTCATCGCGGCCTCGGCGTCACCGGGGTCGTCGGTACGCTGAAGGGCGGCGGCGCTTCCGGCAACGCCAAGTCGATAGCACTCCGTGCCGACATGGACGCGCTGAACATGCAGGAACAGAACAACTTTCCGCACGCTTCCACAATTCCCGGCAAGATGCATGGCTGCGGCCATGACGGCCACACCACCATGCTGCTGGGAGCGGCCAAGTACCTGGCGGAAACCCGCAACTTCGACGGCACGGTCCATTTCATCTTCCAGCCGGCGGAGGAAGGCAAGGGCGGCGCTCAAAAGATGGTCGAGGAAGGCCTGTTCGACCTGTTCCCGGTAAGCGAAGTCTACGGCATGCACAATTGGCCGGAGATGCCGGCCGGCACCATAGCG
>DASQKT010000602.1:0-6831 GCA_035630415.1 Skermanella sp. | reverse complement strand
AGCCGGTACGCGGAAATATCCATCGGCTCAAGAAACTCCTCGCGCAGGATTTCGCCGGGGTGGATTGGAGCGAAGTCGGCCATGGTCCTCTCATCGCGCGTAACCGTGAAGCGTTTCAGTGCAGCATTTTCAATTCAATTGCCACCTTTTTCGTCATGCCACGGTCGAGCCTCATAGTCGCCAACTTAGGCTGTCTCCTCCTTTTCCGTCATACCCGGACTTGATCCGGGTACCTCCTGGCGGAGGCTGGCGTGAGGACTTCAAGCTGAAGTCCAGATGTCACCAGCGAAGCTTCTGAAAGGAGGTACCCGGATCAAGTCCGGGCATGACGGAAACGGGGGAACAGTCCAAACTTGCGCCTGAGAGATCAAGTCTTGGCATGACGGTAAGAAGATTTGGTAATATCTGGAGTGTTCAGCACCCCATTGACGGCACTCACCGAAGAAACGCCCGTGGCGTTTCTTCCACGGGGAGCGATGCTATCTTGTACATGAGCTGGTCGGCGAGGTCGCGGGGGATGCCGGCGCGGCGGAGGCGGCCACCCAGTTCACGGCGGACGTCGTCAATCGGAACGTGGGCCGGGGCCAGGTCGCGGGCGTGGCGGATATGGCTGAAGATGCGGGACAGGCTGCCGAACAGGAACACGCCCTTCTGCCGACCCATGTCGGTTTCCGCCAGATCGAGCAGGTAGCCGATCTGACCGCCGGAAGTATTCAGGGTACCGCAGAGCTGCTGGACTGCGGTTTCGAACGGCAGGTCGGTTTCACCGGACCGCAACGCCGTCTTGGCCCGGCGCGTCAGCGCCACGCTCATCTCCGGACCGCCGCGAAAGCCGCTGAAGCACGCGAGGGAGGCGGCGATGCGGTGGAAGGCGATGGCGCAGTACCGTGACCCGTCCCGGCTCAGCGGATGGTGGCCATCCAGCCCGGCTTGCACCCGCCGCAGCAGGGCGGCCTCCACTTCCGGCAAGCGCCAGCGGGCCAGCGCGTTGCTGAGATCCATCATGACCGGCGTGAAGGGAAGGCGGTCGTCCAGCTTGCCGTTCAAGGTCGCCAGCAGACCCAGCAGGGCGGAGCCCAGGTCGGGCGAGTATCCTATCAGGGCCTTGATCGGGTCGCGGCCGTCGATCGTCTCCGCCAGGAACTGATCGATGGTCGCGACGCCGTCCGGATCGCAGTCGTCGTCTTCCAGGATAGTCAGGAGCGAGTGGATTTTCTTAGGCCACTCGCGATGCCCCTCCAGCAGGCGGCCGAAGGCATAGCTCATGACGCGGTCGTGCTCGGCCGGGGCACATCCGTCAGCGATCCGCTCCTGAAGGGCGGACATTCCATCGGTTGCGAGAAGCTTCGCATAGGGTGCCAGGGTGTCCGCCGTCTGGGCAAGCTGCTTCAGGCGCATCCAGAGGGCGCCAAGCTCGCGCTCCCGATCCGGTATGAAGCAGGAGACGCCTCTGGTCTGGATCTTGGCGAGCCGGGTGATGCCGGAATTCAGCAGCATGCCCTCCCGCTCGATCATGCGCAGTGCGATCCAGTCGTGCAGGGTCTCGCTGGGGACGGCGACCTGCCGGTCGGCGTAGCGGCGGGTCAGCCGCAGCAGGGTCATGCGGCTGGCATAGCCGTAGACTTCGAGCACGTCGGTGCAGGAACTGGCCTCGTCGATCGGCATGATGCCGATGACTTCGGTGCCGCCGCCCCCTTGGGAGGCGCGCTCGAAAACGACGGTCTGGGTGTGCTTGGCGACCTGAACGACCTGGACACGGCTGTATTTGGCAAGGCTGAGCAGGTAGGTCGCGCGCTCGGTCGCCTGTCGCTGATCCTCGAAGATGCCGTCGATGCTGGAATAGCCGCCCTGATCGACCACGACTTCGAAACGGGCCAGCTTTTTCCAGGAAAACATCACTGCGACGGGTCCCTGTGCGAAAAGGTTGAGATCGCTCCTTTATCGCATCATATGGCGGCACGAACAAACTACAATTAAGTTCACATTTTATTGACCATCTTGACCGCCGCAACCGCCGCGCCGAAACCGTTGTCGATGTTGACGGTCAGCACGCCGGGCGCGCAGGACGCGAGGGCCGAGTGAAGCGCCGCGTTTCCTCCGGCTGAAACCCCGTAGCCGACGCTGGCCGGGACCGCGATGACCGGAGCGTCGACCAGGCCGGCAAGCACGCTGAACAGGGCACCCTCCATGCCAGCCACCGCTATGACGACGCGGTGGGCGCGGATCTCGTCCAGGCGGCGCATCAGCCGCCACAGCCCGGCGACGCCGACATCCGCGACGACAGGCGCGTCGAAACCGAGGAACTCCAGCGTCCGCGCGGCTTCGGCGGCAATGGGCAGGTCGGAGGTGCCGGCCGCGACGATGCCGATGCCGGGCTTGAGGCTGACTTCGGCGGGCGTTCCGCCGCACCACGCGGTGCGGGAAACCGGATCGTAGTTGCCGAGAGATGCGCGGCTGTCGGAACCGAGGGAGGCATGGACCGCAGGGTCCAGGCGGGTGAACAGCAGGCGCCTGCCGGCGGAGACGGCGGCATTCAGGATCGCCTCGATCTGGGGCACCGACTTGGACGCGCAGAGGACGGCTTCCGGGATGCCGGTACGGCGCTCCCGCTCCCAGTCGATTTCGAAGTCGCTCACGACGCCCCGCGCAGGAATGCCGCACCCCGGCGATAGGGCCGGACGCCGGTGAAGACCCGTCCGGTTTGGCGGCAGAGTGCTTCCACCAAGCGGCCGATATCGTCGCGCCCTGCCCCCGCCTCTCCCAGTTCGAGCGCCACGCCGGCATGGGTGATGCGGCAGCGGATGTTGGGTTCGCCAGGAATGGCGTCGGCGACAGCCCGTTCCACCGTGTCGATGAAGCCGAGGTCGTCGGCGTCGATGGCGATGCCGGTCTCGACCCGGCTGGACAGGCAGGGCTGCGCCGGCAGTTCCGCCAAATCGTCCAGGCCGTGCAGGCGCGCGATCTCGCGAACGGTGGCCTTGTCGATTTCGGCCTCAACGAAGGGATGGACGACGCCGCGCTGGGACGCGGCCTTCAGGCCGGGACGGTAATCGCCGAGGTCGTCCAGGTTGGTGCCGGACGCGACCGTCCCTTCCGTGACCGAGCGGATGCGGTCGTAGAGGTTCGATTTGCAGAAATAGCAGCGGTCCACCGGGTTGGCGCGGTAGCGCGGGTCTTCGAACTCTCCGGCATCGGCCACGGTGAGCGCCCAGCCTTGGCGTTCGGCGTGGGCTCGGACGCGGGCCGTCGCATGAGCCGGCACGGCGGGCGAGACGGCGTGCAGCATGCCGACCTTCCCGCTGGAGAATCGGTGCGCGACATAGGCCAGCGTCATGCTGTCCACTCCGCCGGAAACGGCGATCACCAGTTCGGGATAGCGGTCCAGGGCGGCGATCAACCGGGATTGGGCATCGGCGCCGCTCATCGCTCGGCCTCCGACTTCGCGGCCCGGCGGCCGGCGAGGCTGTCGATGGACGCCAAATCGTCGCTTTCGGCCTTCGCGGTCGTGGCGCCGCCGGGCCGGTTCACCCGCTTGACGCGGATATCGGAGGCGCTCTGATCGGCGCTACGCTCCAGCGTCGAGCGCTGCTCGACCCGCCAGCGCAGGCCGATGGTCGATGTCTCGATGAAGCAGAGACGCTGGACGGCTTCCAAAGCTTCCGGCCTCACCAGCAGGCGAAATTCCACCAGCGGCCTGCCTTTCTTGCCAGACAGGGACGCCAGCGCCACGTCGAGCACGCCGTCGGCGGCGCGCAGACGGTCAGCGGCGGTGCCGATTTCCTCTCCGGTCATGTCGTCGATGTCGAAGGAGAGCACCGTGACGGTCCGCGCTTCGCCCGGACTACCGGCTGAGGCGGCGGTATCGAAGACCAGTGCGCGCAGGATATTGGGCATGCCGGGAAGGTCGCGGGTTCCCGCTCCCATGCCGGTGCCAATCAGCTTGCCGCCGCCTCGGGTGGAACCGGCTGCGAGATGGCGCAGGATAGCCGCACCCGTGGGCGTGACGCGCTCGCCCCCTACCCCGTCGTCGCGCCACTCGAAGCCATCGAGAATACGTGCGGTGGCGGGAGCCGGCACCGGCAGCAATCCATGCGCCGTGCGCACCCGCCCACCGCCGAGCGGCAGGTCGGATGTGCTCCAGGTAGCGTCCAGCGCCGCGATGATGGAGCCGCTGGCGACCACGTCCATCAGCGAGTCCCAGTCGCCGATCTCGTGGAAATGCACGTCACCCAGCGGGACGCCGTGGATGAAGGCTTCGGCCTCCGCCAGGACCGTCAGGATCGCGACGGCATGGTCCGACGTCCCCTCGGCAAGCGGAGCGGCGTGGATCAGTTCGACCATGTGACGGTAGCTGCCGGAGCCGTCATGGTGATGATGGCCGGCATCGTGGTGGTGATGGTGATGCCCCTCCAGCCCGAAGCGCAGGGCAGTCAGGCCGGCGCTGGTTCCATCCATGAAGTGGGCGGTTCCGGCGGCCGGCGGCAGGACGGCGGCGACGTCATCGAGCACCCGCCGGCGCAGTGCCGGCACGGCATCGGTCAGGGCTGCTACGAACATGTCGCCGGCGATGCCGCCGACGACGTCAAGATGGATATGCCGGCGGCTCATGCCGCCTCATGGACCGGGACCACATAGGGTCCTTCGGGGATGATGGCGACATGCGGGTCGTCATGGCGCTGGATGCTCTCGGCCACGGCGGCGTCGAGGTCGCCGATGACTTCGACCGCGGTGATGCGCCGCTCCTCCGCGTCCAAGCCGGAGGTATAGAGCATGACCCGGCCGATCCGCATCGGCTTCAACTGCATCTCGGTCTGCCACTCGTCCACCTCGGCCAGCGATTTGGCCGTCAGGGTGGCAAGGAAGCGGTCGGGACCAAGCTCGACCAGCCGGGTCTGCGCCTCGCGGAACTCCTTCGACCCCATGCCTTCCGAGCAGGCCGACGCGATGATCAGCGTCCCGCCCGGCTCAAGGATGTCGAGCGGAGTCACCATGCCCTTGACGGTCTGGTAGTAGGTCTTGTCGAGCGGATAACCGGCGGAGGAGGTCACGACCGTCTTGAAGCGCCGGGGCACCTTGATGCGTGTAATGTCCTGGATGAACTCGACGGCGGCCAGATGGCTGGCGATGATCTCGCCGAAGGTGACGTGGACGAGGTCGCGGTCCTCATCAATCACCGTATTCAATGCATAGATCTCGCCCAGCGTCCGGACGATCTCCAGCTGCTCCTCGTGCAGCGGGTTGCCGACCAGATTGCACTGGACCGCCAGCGGGTCTTCCATGAAGCGGGCGGAATGGAAGGTGCGGATCGTCTCATGACCGGCGACGCCGGGAGCCACCACCTTCCGCCCGCCCGACCAGCCGGCCATGAAGTGCGGCTCGACTAGGCCGGTGGCGATGCGAAGGTCCGCCTCGACGAAGCGGCGGTCGATCCGGACCGGGGTGCCGCGCGTGGCCGTCACGCCGAGATCGACATGGTCCTCGTCGCGGAGCGCGAAATGGTTTTCCACCCGGACATTGTCGAGCACCCAGGGATCGCCGACCAGTTCGGCCATCTCGACGCCCTCATTGGGGCGGTGCAGACCGGTCGCGATCAGGATGGAGATGTGGTCCTTGGGGATGCCGGCCGCCATCATCGTTTCGATCATGGGGCGGAGGAACAGGCGGTTGGGAACGGGCCGGGTGATATCGCAGATCAGGATACAGGCGCTTTTCCGCCCCTGCGCCAGCGTCGCCAGCGGCGGCGCGTCGATCGGGTTGTCGAAGGCGGCATGGATGGCGCCGGTCTGGTCCGCCAGTTTCGGCAAAGTCGCCTTACGGATCACGGTCGCCTCAGCCCGTTCGGGCAGGCCTACCGTCAGGTGTCCGCGCCCGAAGGCGATATCGACGGTCTTGTACGGCTCCATGACCAACTCCTCAACGTTTCTCGCTCTGATACGGCGGCTACCTTATATGCCGGTTCATATATGGTAGCCGCCACACCCTGGACGAGATAGATCGTTTAGCGAATAGTCTGCTATGCGATCAATTGTAGACGGCGTCGGGCAGCCACAGCGCCACCTCCGGGAAGACGTAGAGGACGAGCAGGCAGACGACGACGATGCCGAGGAACGGCATGACGCCGGCGAAGATCTGCTCGATCGTGACGTGCTTGGGAGCGACGCCCTTCAGGTAGAACGGAGCCATCGCGATCGGCGGCGACAGGAACGAGGTCTGGAGGTTGAGCGCTACCATGATCCCGAAGAACAGCGGATCGATGCCGAAGTTATCCAGCAGCGGCAGGAAGATCGGCACGAAGATGATGATGATCTCGGTCCATTCCAGCGGCCAGCCCAGCACGAAGATGATCGCCTGCGCCAGGATCATGAAGGTGACCGGATTGAGGTTGAGGCTCATCACGAACTCCTCGATCACGCTCTGGCCGCCCAGATAGCCGAACACCGAGGAAAAGATGAAGGAACCGACGAACAGCCAGCACACCATGGCGGTGGTTCGTCCGGTCAGGAACACCGACTCCTTGAGCTTCTCCAGGGTCAGCGCCCTGTAGCCCGCCGCCAGGATGATGGCTCCCAAGGCCCCCATGGCGGCGGCTTCCGACGGAGTCGCGAGGCCGAACAGGATGGCGCCCAGCACCGAGAAGATCAGGGCCGTCAGCGGCAGGAACGAACGAGCCAGTTCGGACAGTGCCCGTCCCCAGGTTGCGTCGCGCAGCATCTCGGGCGGTGGCGGCGGCGCCATGGCAGGGCGGAAGAAGGCGATCCCCACGACGTAAAGCATATAGAAGCCGGTCAGCATCAGTCCGGGGATGAATGCCGCCGCGTAGAGCTTGACCAC
>DASQKT010000601.1:0-3906 GCA_035630415.1 Skermanella sp. | reverse complement strand
GAGAAGGGATGTTCGGGCGATGCGCGGGTTCATGACGGGAGACGACCTTCGGCCAAGGGCAGGTTTGCATAAATGCGTAGTCGCGAAGCCCTAACTGTTCTGTTATAACATTACATTGTCAAGCGCCGGATTGCGGCGGAGGAAGCGGGGCACATTCTCCATGGCATCGAAGAACGGACCTCTGGTCGCGGTACGCGGCCTGAGCGTCGCCTATGGCAGCAGAACGGTGCTGGAAAACATCGACCTGAATGTGGGAGCCGGCGAGATCGTGACTCTGATCGGCCCCAACGGGGCCGGCAAGACCACGCTGGTCAAATCCGTGCTGAGTCTGGTCCAGCCGTCCAGCGGTACGGTCACCCTGCGGCCGGGATTGACCATCGGCTACATGCCCCAGCGCCTTCAGGTGGAGCGGACGATGCCGCTGACCGTGCGCCGGTTCCTGACGCTGTGGCAGAAGGTCGGCCGCGCCGAGCTGGAACAGGTGCTTGTGGAAGTCGGCGCTTCCCACGTGATCGACAGCGCCATCCAGACCCTGTCTGGCGGCGAGCTTCAGCGCGTGCTGCTGGCGCGGGCGCTGCTGCGCCGGCCCGATATCCTGGTACTGGACGAACCGGTGCAGGCGGTGGACGTCCATGGCCAGATCGAGCTGTTCAACCTGATTGCCGAGATCCGGCGGACGCGCGGCTGCGGCGTGCTGCTGGTCTCCCACGACCTGCATCTGGTGATGGCGCGCACCGATACCGTCGTCTGCGTCAACCGGCACATCTGCTGCTCGGGCCGGCCGGAGGATGTCAGCCGGCACCCGGAGTATCTGGCGATGTTCGGCCGCCATGCCGAGGCTTTAGCGGTCTATCAGCACAGCCATGACCATCATCACGACTGCGCTGGCGAAGTCGTGGCGCTGGCGGAGGTCCGGCACCGCCATGGGTGACTTCGTACTCGACGACTTCATGATCCGCGCGCTGGTCGGCGGCTGCGGCATTGCGCTGGTTTCCGGGCCGCTGGGCTCGTTCGTCGTGTGGCGGCGGATGGCCTATTTCGGCGATACGCTGGCGCACTCCGCCCTGCTCGGCATAGCACTGGGATATCTGCTTGGGATCGGCATGACGGCGGGGGTGATCGCCGTCTGCGTTGGGATCGCCGTGCTGCTGGTGCTGCTCCAGGAACAGAAGCAATTGGCCTCGGATACGCTGCTGGGCATCGTCTCGCATTCCACCCTGTCGCTCGGGCTGGTTGCGATCGCCTTCATGGAGACGATGCGGATCGACCTGCTGGCCTATCTGTTCGGCGACATCCTGTCGGTGACCTGGGACGACATCGTCTGGATCTATGGCGGGGGTGCTGTGGCGCTGGCCGTGCTCGCCTTCATCTGGCGTCGGCTGCTGGCGATCACGGTGGACGAGGATCTGGCGCGGGTGGAGGGAATGCCGGTGCTGGCGATCCGGCTGACCTTCATGCTGCTGATCGCGGGCGTGATCGCGATCGCGATGAAGATCGTCGGCATCCTGCTGATCACGTCGCTGCTGATCGTGCCTGCCGCGACGGCGAGGCGCTTCGCCCGCTCGCCCGAGCAGATGGCGGGAACGGCTGCGGTGATCGGGATGCTGGCGGTGCTGGGAGGGCTGGCGGGGTCGCTGGTCTGGGACCTGCCGAGCGGACCGAGCGTAGTCACCTCGGCGGCGCTGATGTTCGCGTGCAGCCTGATGGTGCCGGTGCCGCGCGCGGCGTGAACGTCAAAGGGCGCCGGACCCTTTCAGGTCCGGCGCCCTTTGTTCAACGTCTGCGATTCCTTCAGTCCTTCAGGTCTTCCCAAAGCTCCTTCACCTTGGCGAAGAAGCCTTCGCTTTCGGGGCTGGTGCCTTCCTTGCCGGCTTTCTCGAACTCGCGCAGCAGTTCCTGCTGCTTCTTGTTCAGGTTGACCGGCGTTTCCACCACGGCCTGGACATACATGTCGCCGCGCTGGGTCGCGCGCAGCACCGACATGCCCTTGCCCTTCAGGCGGAACTGGTGGCCGGACTGGGTGCCGGCCGGGACGGTGACCTTGGCGCGGGTGCCGTCGATGCTCGGCACCTCGACCACGCCGCCGAGCGAAGCGGTCGTCATCGGGATCGGCACGCGGCAGTGGATGTTGGCGCCGTCGCGCTGGAAGAACCGGTGCGGCGCTATCGCCAGGAAGATGTAGAGGTCGCCCGGTGGAGCGCCCCTCAACCCGGCTTCGCCCTCGCCCGCAAGTCGAATGCGGGTGCCGTCCTCGACGCCGGCGGGAATGTTGACCTGGAGGTTCTTTTCCTTCCGGGTCCTGCCGGCGCCGTTACAGACCTTGCAGGGGTCCTTGATGACGCGACCGGCGCCGTGGCAGGACGGACAGGTCCGCTCGATCGTGAAGAAGCCCTGCTGGGCGCGGACCTTGCCCATGCCGCCGCAGGTCGGGCACGAGATCGGCTGGGTGCCGGATTCGGCGCCGGTACCCGAGCAGCCTTCGCAGACCACGGAGGTCGGAACCCGGACCGTCGCCTGACTGCCGGTGAACGCTTCCTCGAGCGAGATTTCCAGGTTGTACCGCAGGTCGGAGCCACGGCCGGTCTGACCGCCGCCGCCCCGGCGTCCGCCCATGAAGTCGCCGAACATCTCGTCGAAGATGTCCGCGAACCCGCCGCCGCCGAAGTTGAAGTCGAACCCGGCGCCGCCGCGTCCTCCGGCCCCTGCCCCGCCATTCTCGAAGGCGGCATGGCCGAACCGGTCGTAGGCGGCGCGCTTCTGTTCGTCCTTCAGGACTTCATAAGCTTCGCTGCAATCCTTGAATTTCGCTTCGGCCTCGGCATCGCCCGGATTGCGGTCGGGGTGATACTGCATGGCCATCTTGCGATAGGCCTTCTTGATCTCCTCTGCCGAGGCACCCTTCGTCAGGCCGAGAAGTTCGTAATAGTCCTGCTTCGCCATCAGGCCGCCAGCCCCTGCCTCTGAACCATAAAACCGCTCCGGCCGCCAAAGCCTGTCATCGAAGGCCGAGCGACCGGAGCGAAACACACAATGCCACACATCATGGACCGGGAGGGAGTGCGGATTTTGCGCCGCACTCCCTCCCCGATCCGGTTCAAGGACCGGCTATCAGGCCGACTTGTGCTTCTTGTCGTCGTCGACTTCCTCGAAGTCGGCATCGACTACGGTCGAGTCGCCACCGGCCGAACCACCGGCGCCAGCAGCGCCGCCCGCACCCGGACCGGCCGAACCGTCATCCTGGCTGGCTTTGTAGACGGCCTCGCCCAGCTTCATCGAGACCTGGGCCAGAGCCTCGGTCTTCGACTTGATGGTGTCGGCGTTGTCGTTGCCCATCGCCTCGCGCAGCTCGGTGATGGCCTTCTCGGCGGCGGTCTTGTCGGCGGCCGGGATCTTGTCGCCGGTCTCCTTCAGGGTCCGCTCGGTGGTGTGGATCAGGCCGTCGGCCTGATTGCGCACCTCGACCAGTTCGCGGCGCTTCTTGTCCTCGGCGGCGTGCGCCTCCGCGTCCTTCACCATCTTCTCGACATCGGCGTCGCTCAGGCCGCCCGAGGCCTGGATACGGACCGACTGTTCCTTGCCGGTCGCCTTGTCCTTGGCGCCGACGCTGACGATGCCGTTGGCGTCGATGTCGAAGGTGACCTCGATCTGCGGCACGCCGCGCGGAGCGGACGGGATACCGACCAGATCGAACTGACCGAGCAGCTTGTTGTCGGCCGCCATCTCGCGCTCGCCCTGGAAGACCCGGATCGTCACGGCGCTCTGGTTGTCCTCGGCGGTCGAGAAGGTCTGGCTCTTCTTGGTCGGGATCGTCGTGTTGCGGTCGATCAGGCGGGTGAACACGCCGCCCAGCGTCTCGATACCGAGCGACAGCGGGGTCACGTCGAGCAGCAGCACGTCCTTGACGTC
>DASQKT010000600.1:0-3193 GCA_035630415.1 Skermanella sp. | reverse complement strand
GGCCTACCGGCTGTGGCGTGGCATCCGTGGGGCGCCCGGCGCCTTCGGCCGCCACCGCGCCGCCAGCAAGCGTGAGCGCGGCTACCGGGCATTGACCCGCGGCATGGTCGCGGTCGCGGCCGGCGACGCCGCCGGCGCCCGCCGCTTCGCCCGCGAAGCCGACACCATGCTGCGCGATCCGCCGCTGACCATGCTGCTGTCGGCCCAGGCCGCTCAGTTGAACGGCGACGAGAAGGCGGCGGAGCGGTATTTCCACACCATGCTGGATATGCCGGAAACCGCTTTCCTCGGCGTTCGTGGCCTGCTGACCCAGTCGATCCGCGACGGCAACCAGTCGCAGGCGCTGCAACTCGCCCGCCGCGCCAAGTCGTTGCAGCCGCAGACCCCGTGGGTCCTGACGACGCTGTTCGACCTGGAAACCCGCGCCGCCCAGTGGGGCAGGGCGGAGCAGACGCTTCAGGACGCCGTCAAGGCCGGGGCCATCTCGTCCGAGCAGGGCCGCCATCACCGCGCGGCATTGCTGCTGGAACGCAGCTACGAAGCGGAACTGGAGGGACAGCACGACGCGGCCCTCAGCCACGCGACGGCAGCCGCCAAGCTGGAGCCGGCCTTCCCGCCGGCGGCCTCCCGGCTGGCGCGGCTTCTCGCCCGTACCGGCAAGCACAAGAAGGGCGCCAAGGTCCTGGAAAAGGCCTGGACCACCCGGCCGCATCCGGAACTGGCGGACGCCTACCGCGACATCAGCCCGGATACCGACCCGCTGGCCCAGGTCAAGCGGTTCGAGCGGTTGCAGTCGCTGTCTCCCGACAACATCGACGGCCATGTGGCGCTTGCCCGCGTCTCCATGAGCGCCAAGCTGTGGGGCGAAGCCCGCAACCACCTGAGCAAGGCCTTGGCCCAGCGCCCGAGCGACAGGGTCTACCGCATGCTGGCTGAACTGGCCGAGGCCGAGCACGGCGACATCGCCGCTGCCCGTGACTGGCTGGCCAAGGCCGCCAACGCCGAGCCCGATCCGGTCTGGATCTGCAAGGAATGCGGGACGCCGTCGAAGTCCTGGCGCAGCAATTGCGGACACTGCGGCGCCTTCGACAGCATGCAGTGGAAGACCCCCAGCATCGCGGTCCAGATCGACGAACCGAACCGCCTGCCGCCGGCGCCTGCGCCGGTGGAGCCGCCGGCTTCCCAGACGACCACGGTCGAGCAGGAGCCTCCGCCCCAGACCACCACGACCCAAACCACCACTACGGCCGCCCAGACGCAGGCAGCCGCAAGCTGAGCGTAATGGGGGCGTAAATGTATCGGCGGCGGGATCATCCCGCCGCCGGTTTTTTATTGCCATCCCGAATGTGTGGAAGCGGCTTCCAGCCGCTTTCAGACCGCCGGAAGCGACTGGAAGCCGCTTCCACAGTCCGTCGCCGCTGGCTTCAGTTGTCGCCCGGATACGAATCGACGCCGGGTATGTTGCTCAGCCACTTGATCCGGTGCTCCGTCCAGATCTCGTAGTCCGGGGTCGGGAAGTCTGACGGATCGTCGAAGCTGCCCAGCGTGATCGAGATCCGCGTTCCGCCGTCCCGCTCCCAAAACAGCCATGAACCGCAAATCGGGCAGAACTGCCGCGATGCCGTGTCGGAAGCCCGGTAACTGCCCAACTCGCCCTGTATCATCTCGAACTTGTCCCGATCGAAATTGGCGAAGGCCGGCAGCGGCGCACCGCTTTGGCGCTGGCATTGGGTGCAGTAGCAGATATTGGTGTCGTTGGGTGTGCCCGTCGTCTTGTACCGGACGGCACCGCACAGGCACCCGCCCTGATGGACCGTGTCGGCCCCGTTCGAATCGCTCATCTGACGTTTTCTCCCCATACTCCCAAGCTACAGCGTTGCGCGCCCGCGCGCCCGTTTCAACCAAGCCTTTCTCATGCCCGCATGAGAGGAATTCATGGGTTCGAGCGCTATACAAATAAATCAGCCCGGAGTATGACGGTTGCCACCCTCAACTAAATCGACGGCCATTCCCCTATGTCCCAAGGTCCCGGCATCCGTCCCTCGATCCACGCTCTGCCTCACAGCCTGATCGACGAGATCGCCAGATACGGCAGGGGCCGCGATGGGATGATCCCGCTCTGGTTCGGCGAAGGGGACGTGCCGACGCCGGACTTCGTGATGGACGCCGCCAATCGGGCGATGCGCGAGGGTCATGTCTTCTACACTTGGCAGCGCGGGCTGCCGGAATTGCGCGACGCCTTGGCTGCCTATCACCGGCGGACCTACGGCATGCCGATGGACGCCGACCGGATCACGGTCACCGGTTCGGGCATGACCGCCATTTCGCTGTCCATTCAAAGCCTGATCGATCCGGGTGACGAAGTCGTCATCGTTTCCCCCGTCTGGCCCAACGTCTTCGCCAGCATCGGGATCATGGGCGGCATCGTCCGGCAGGTCCCGCTGACGCTGGGGAACCAGGGCTGGACGCTGGACCTCGACCGGTTGTTCGATGCCTGCGGCCCGAAGACCAGGATGATCTTCATCAACTCGCCGTGCAATCCGACGGGCTGGACGATGGGCACCGAAGACATGCGCCGCGTCATGGAGTTCGCGCGCAGGCGCGGCCTGTGGGTGATGTCGGACGAAGTCTATTCCCGCATGGTCTACGACGGCAGCCGCGCGCCGTCCTTCCTGGACGTATCGGAACCGGAAGACCGCCTGCTGGTGATCAACAGCTTCTCCAAGAACTGGGCGATGACCGGCTGGCGGCTGGGCTGGGTGGTGGCGCCCGCATCGTTCGGGCCGATCTATGAGAAGATGGTCCAGTTCAACAACTCCGGCGTTCCCGGCTTCATCCAGAAAGCCGGCATCGCGGCGCTGGAGGAGGGTGACGGCTTCCTGGCTGACATGGTCGAGCGGTGCAGGACCGGCCGCGACATCGTCTGCGGCGTGCTGGAAGCGCTGCCCCGTGTCAAGGTCCAGCGCCCGGACGCGGCGTTCTACGCCTTCTTCTCGGTGGAGGGAGCGCCCGACAGCCTGGCGCTTGCCAAGCGCATCGTGGACGAAGCCCTGGTCGGACTGGCGCCGGGTGCCGCCTTCGGCGAGGGCGGCGAAGGCTATCTCCGCCTCTGCTTCGCCAGTTCGCCAGATCGGCTGAGGGTCGCGATGCAGCGGATGGCCCCGGTCCTTGAATAATCAGGCCTGAAGTAATA
>DASQKT010000599.1:0-6903 GCA_035630415.1 Skermanella sp. | reverse complement strand
GTCAGCGCCTCGCAGGCGTGGGCAGGCATGCGGATCGTGCGGCCCTGGTCGGCCAGAGCGCGCGTCATCGACTGCCGGATCCACCACGTGGCATAGGTGGAGAACTTATAGCCGCGCCGCCAGTCGAACTTCTCGATGGCGGTCATCAGGCCGATGTTGCCTTCCTGGACCAGATCCAGGAACGGCAGGCCACGGTTCAGATGCTTGCGCGCCAGCGCCGCGACCAGACGCAGGTTGGCCTTGGCGAAGGCTTCCTTGGTCCGGGTCTGTTCGTTCTGCGACCGCTGGAGGCGTGCCGACAGTTCACGGAACTCACCGATCGGCAGGCCGATGGTCTGCGTGATCTCGGTCAGTTCGGCGAATAGGGCATCGACTTCCTCGCCCTTGCGATCGGCCAGCTTCGCCCAGGCCCCGCCCTTCGCGGCCCGGTTCGCCAGCCAGCCGGCTTCGTTCTCCTTGCCGAGATAGGCTTCCAGAAAGACTTCCCGCTTGACTCCGCCAGCCATCACGACCCGCGCCAGACGGCCATCGACGCCGACGATGCGGCGGTTCAGGTCGCGCATGGCGGTGATCAGCTCGGTGCGCAAGTCGATCGACAGCGGCAGCTCGCGGATCAGCACAGCGGCAGCGGCCGGATCGGCCTGGACCGCCTCGATCTTCTCCAGCGCCTCGATCACGGCGACCGCCATCTCGGCGGCGGAAATCGCGGGAGGAATGCCCGCGACATCGCTGTCGTCGGTTTCCACCAGCGCATCGTCGATATCCTCGACGACATCGTCCGCATGCGCGGCCGCCTCGGCCTCCGCTCCCATTCGGGCGAAGCGGTCGAGATCGACGACGGAACCGAGCGCCACCGACTCTTCACGCAGGCCCTGGAGGCACTGCATGAGACGCGTGCAGGCAAAAGGGCTTGCAGCGATCACATCGTCGATGGCGGCCCGCGCCGCTTCCATACGCTGGGCCAGCATCACTTCCTGCTCGCGCGTCAGCAGCGGATGCTGCGCCACGTCCCGCAGGTACAGGCGGACCGGATCGGTGGAGTGCTCGGCAAACGCGATGTTGCCACGGGCACCAGCGGTCTCAGTACGCGCCGTAGTGGCGCGGTCGGCGTCGGCGACGGGGCGCGCCGTGATTTCAAGGGCGGTCATTACGATTGTCCTCGGATTACCAACTCTATCCGCCGGCCCCAGCCGAGGCGGAGGAAAAAAACAATTCACACGCTACGGAAACCAACGTTGCGGCACCGCCTACGATCTGCGGCCCCGTGTACGTTACCAAATTCAGACACTCTTATTTCCGATAGGTGAACGGCGGGCCATTTCGGTCTTTGTGGGCCAGTTGTCAAGAGCGAAACGACGAATTCTGTACAACACGGGTCTGTCCCTTTTGTCGCGGGCGCTTATTCAGCTGCTTGTGAATAGACTTCCACAGGCGCTATAAGGGCCAGTGCAGCCTCGACAATCTCAGGCCCCGCGCCGGTTTTATGAGCGTTTTCGCTCAAATGCCTGCGCCACGCCCGACCGCCGCGTTGCCCCTGGAACAATCCTGTCATGTGCCGGGTGATGGCATTCAAAGGTGTCCCCTCACCCCTGCGGGCCTCAATGTAAGGCAGCATCCGGCGCACCACTTCGTGACGGTCGATCTCCGATTCGCCGGCTCCATGGAAACGTCTGTCGACATCGGCCAGCACCCACGGATTCTTGTACGCCGCCCGTCCCAGCATGACGCCATCGACCACATCGAGGTGCTCGGATGCCTGATCGAGGGTGGTGATGCCACCGTTTATGGAGATATCCAGATCCGGGTTCTCCCGCTTCAGCCGGTGGACCAAGTCGTAGCGGAGCGGCGGAATGTCCCGGTTCTCCGTCGGGCTCAGGCCCTTCAGCCAAGCCTTGCGCGCGTGGACGATGAACCGGGTGCATCCGGCCTCCCGGACACGGCCGACGAAATGCTCCAGCGTCGGCCACTCCTCCATCTCGTCGATGGCGATGCGCGACTTGACCGTAACGGGGATCGACACCGCCGCCCGCATGGACGAGACCAGTTCGGCGACCAGATCCGGTTCCGCCATCAGGCACGCGCCGAACCGGCCCGACTGCACGCGGTCGCTGGGGCAGCCGACGTTCAGGTTGACCTCGTCATAGCCAGCGTCTTCCGCCATTCGGGCGCACTTCGCCAGATCGGCCGGATCGCTCCCGCCGAGTTGCAAGGCTATGGGATGCTCGTCCGGATGGAACGCCAGCAGACGGTCGCGCGGTCCGTGAAGCATGGCCCCGGTCGTGACCATCTCGGTATATAGCAGCGCGTGCCGGCTGATCTGGCGCAGGAAGAAGCGGCAATGCCGGTCCGTCCAGTCCATCATTGGAGCGACCGAAATCGGATGGGTCGGCGACGTCACGATACACTCTCTATGAATATTCGAATTCTCGCAGGCGGCACCATATGGTGCCTGTAGCCCCGGAACAAAGCCCTGCAACAATGGTGTCCTATTGCCGCCAGGGCATGATCGGCACCGATGAAACCGCATTCATCGGCGAGCCATCGACCATTTTGGTGCTGTAGCTGAGATAGACCAGCGTATTGCGCTTGCGGTCGAACATCCGCACCACGCGCGTCTCCTTGAACAGAACAGAGGTATCGGCCGTGAAGACCTCCTCGTTATCCTTCAGCTTATCCGGCAGGGTGATCGGCCCCACCTGCCGGCAGGCGATCGAAAAGCGCGACGGGTCTTCCGCCAGCCCAAGGCTGCCGGAAACACCGCCCGTCCGCGCCTGACTGAGATGGCACGCAACGCCCGGCACCTTGGGATCGTCGAAGGCCTCGACGCAGACGCGATGGTTGGCCCCGAGCATCTTCCAGGCCGTCGTGACGCATCCGATATCCTCCGCCCGGACGGGCGCCGAATAGGTCAGGACCAGCGCAATGCCGGCAGCAAACAGCCCCGCTTTCAACATGATCATGCTCCGACAGCTTTCCGTACCCAATTTTTGCGCACACTGACGCGCTATTCCGGAGCTTAAGTCAAGCATCCGCCGGGGCGATATGACACAGGAAGCGGGCAGTCAAAAAATGTTAACAAAAGTTCCATGCGGCAGCCTTGAATGTTGCTGCATGTTGCGCTGCTAAGCGCCGAAAGGGAGGGGAACTGGAATGAGCACGACTGCGGAAGCCACGAAGCATGCCGGTAAGACCAAGCAGGCTGCGGAAGAGCAGGATAAGTCTGTCCCCGCCCCTGTCGAGCTTGTGCCCGACCGCTTCATCAATCGCGAGATTTCCTGGCTCGCCTTCAACGACCGGGTATTGGGCGAAGCGAACAACGTCAAGCATCCCCTGCTCGAACGGCTGCGCTTCCTGTCGATCTCCGCCAGCAACCTGGACGAATTCATCATGGTGCGCGTGGCGGCGCTGAAGGCTCAGGTCCGTGCGGGCGTCAAGACGGTCACGCCCGACAATCTCCTGCCCGAACAGCAGCTTGCCCTGATCAATCAGGCGATCACCAAGCTGAACGAGGCTCAGCAGCGCTGCTTCCAGAACCTGCGCACCGAATTGCGGGAAGCCGGCATCACGGTCGTGGACCCGGCGGAACTGTCCAAGGACGACCGCGCCTGGGCCGAAGCGCGTTTCCTGCGCGAGATATTCCCGGTCCTGACCCCCATAGCGGTGGACCCGGCGCATCCCTTCCCCTTCATCGCCAATCGGGGCGTGGCGCTGGTCCTGCAACTGAGCGATCCGGAGAAGTCCGAACCGCTCGACGCGATGATCCCGCTGCCGAACCAGCTCGACCGCTTCATCCGCATGCCGGGCGCCGAGGCGCGCTTCATCCAGCTCGAGCATCTCGTGCTGATGTTCCTCGACAAGATTTTCCCCAAGCCGCTCAAGCTGACGGCGCACGGTCTGTTCCGGGTCCTGCGCGACAGCGAGATCGACATAGACGAAGAGTCGGAAGACCTCGTCCGGACGTTCGAAACCGCTCTGAAGCGCCGCCGTCGCGGCGTCGTCATCAGTCTGGCTGTCGAATCCGCCATGTCACAGGACCTGCGGGAATTCCTGGTGTCGGAACTGCGCGTCTCGACCGACGAGATGTTCGTCCAGGACGGGCTGATCGCCCTGGGCGAAGTCCGGCAGCTTATCCTGAACGAGCGTACCGACCTGCTCTTCCCGCCCTTCACCGCCCGCTTCCCGGAACGCATCCGCGACTTCGGCGGCAACTGCTTCGCCGCGATCCGGCACAAGGACATCGTCGTCCACCATCCCTATGAGAGCTTCGACGTCGTGGTGCAGTTCCTGCTCCAGGCGGCGCGCGATCCTGCGGTCGTCGCGATCAAGCAGACGCTCTACCGGACCAGCAAGAACTCCCCCATCGTAGCAGCCCTGATCGAAGCGGCCGAGGCCGGCAAGTCAGTCACCGCGATGGTCGAGTTGAAGGCCCGCTTCGACGAGGAAGCCAATATCCAGTGGGCACGTGACCTGGAGCGTGCCGGCGTCCATGTCGTCTACGGCTTCGTCGATCTCAAGACCCACGCCAAGGTGTCGCTTGTCATGCGGCGCGAAGCGGACGGGCTGCACAGCTACGTCCATTTCGGCACCGGCAACTATCACCCGATCACCGCCAAGGTCTACACCGACCTGTCGTTCTTCACCTGCGACCCGGCGCTCTGCCTGGATGCTTCGGTCATGTTCAATTACATGACCGGGTACGCCAAGCCGCAGCACCTGGAAAAGCTCGCCATCGCTCCGCTGATGATCCGGCCGAAGATCGTCCAGTTGATCGACACTGAGATCGAGCATGCCAAAGCCGGCCGCAAGGGTGCGATCTGGGTCAAGCTGAACTCGCTGGTCGATCCCGACATCATCGACAAGCTGTACGAGGCGTCGCAGGCCGGTGTCCAGATCGACCTGATCATCCGGGGCATCTGCTGCCTGCGGCCGGGGGTGAAGGGCCTGTCGGAGAATATCCGGGTCAAGAGCATCGTCGGCCGCTTCCTGGATCACAGCCGCATCCTGTGCGTCGGCGATGGCCACGGCCTGCCGTCCCCCAAGGCCAAGGTCTTCATCTCCTCCGCCGACTGGATGCCGCGCAACCTGGACCGCCGGATCGAGACGCTGGTGCCGATCGAGAACGCGACGGTCCACGAGCAGATCGTCGAGCAGATCATGGGCACCAACCTGCGCGACACGGCGCAGAGCTGGATCATGGAGTCCGACGGGTCCTTCACCCGCATGAAGGAAGACCCGGAAGCTCCCAATGCCCATACCTATTTCATGCGCAACCCGAGCCTGTCGGGGCGCGGCAGCGCCCGGAGCGGCGGCCGGCACTGAACGCGGGATCGGGAAGGTTGGCTAATTGAGGATGCCACCGTAATGCCATGCCGATTGTTGAGACTGCGGACAGGTGACCGTCCGCAGTCTCAACAACCCGGCAAGTGCAATGTCTTCCCTTCGTTTCCTCGCCGCCGCCATCGCACTCCTTATCGCTTTTCCTGTTCAGGCCAGCGCCATGAAGCTGGATTACGACATCTATGCGGGTGGCCTGTTCCTCGTCAGCGGCGAGATGAAGCTAGACCTGGGGCGCGACCGCTATACCGCCGGGGTGGAGGCAAAGGGGGGCCGTCTGGTCGACCTGCTGTCGCGCTGGTCCTACACGGCATCGGCGGATGGGCGGGTCGAGAACGGCGTCAAGGTAGCACCCGAGGAGTTCCGCTCCTTCCGAAGCCAGCGGAAGCGGAAGCGGGCGCTCAACATGGACTACGACAAGGCTGGCAACGTCGCGGTCATGGCAGACCCGCCGCAGTCGGAACTGGCAGCCAACGCCGTCGCTCCGGAATTCCGCCCCAGGACGCTCGATCCCGTCAGCGCCATGGTCGGCGTCATCGCCGCCGGCAGTGCTTCCGGCTGCACCGGCACTTTCCCGGTATTCGACGGCCGCCGCCGCTACGATGTGATCGTCACGTCCAACGGGACCGATACGCTCGAGAAATCGTCGCGCAACATGCATGCCGGCGAGGCCGAGAAATGCACGATCCTCCTCCGCCCCGTGGCCGGGTTCGAGCGCGACCGCGACGAGGAAGACTTCTTCCGCTACGGCATGGACCGCACCGCGACCGCGTGGTTCGCGAAGCCTTTGGCGGGAGGACCGCCGGTGCCGGTCCGTATTCAGGTGGATCTGGAGTGGGTCAGCGTCGTGATGAACCTTGTTTCGGCGACCGCCACGTAATTCATCACCGCTTGACCGCGCGCTTGTCTGGCGCACGCTCCGACATCGACGCCATCAAGTCGGAGAAGCGGTCGCCCTGGATCACGATATGGTCGCGCAGCAGGCGTTCGGCTTTATCGCCGTCCAGGCTCAGGATGGCATCGACGATCGCCTCATGTTCCGCCAGTGAATTCGCAACGCGGTTCTTGACCTGTAGCTGGATGCGCCGATAGGGCTTGAGGCGGCGATGCAGGGCTGCGCACTGGTCGATCAGGAACGCGTTGTGGCTGGCTGCGTAGATCGCGTGATGGAAGCGTTCGTTCTCATAATAATAGGCGTCGGCATCGCCGGTCGCCGCAGCAACGCGGCAGGCTTCGTGTGCCTCCATCAGGCTCCTGCGGTCGGCATCGGTGTGACGGCGCGCCGCCAACCGGCCCGCCATACCTTCCAAGCCCGCCATCACTTCGAACATCTGGACCATGCGCTCCGGTCCCACCTCCGCGACCACGGCGCCTCGCCTGGGGCGGATCTCGATCAGGCCCGCCGAGGCAAGCTGGAACAGCGCTTCCCGGATCGGGGTTCTCGATACACCGAAACGGTTGGCAAGCGTCACCTCGTCCAGGCGGAAGCCCGGCGGCATGTCGCCGGTCAGTATCTCGTTCTCTATCTGGTCACGCAGCTTGAGACGCGCGTCTTCCGGCGCTGACAGG
>DASQKT010000598.1:0-3846 GCA_035630415.1 Skermanella sp. | reverse complement strand
CCGTTGTGATGGAACACGACGTGGCGCGGCCCCGCTCCCGGCACCATCGATACCTCGCTGACCAGACGCAGGTTGCCACCTTCCAGGCGCAGGGTCTGAACCTTGTCGACACTGAGATCGGCGGTGGCGATGAAGCGGCCGGCCTGATCGAAGACGACGATGTGCGGATGCGGACCTTCCTGCCGCTCCGCGTTCGGTCCGTCTCCCTTGTTCGCGAAGCTGCCCGCCACCGGCCCCAGCCTGCCATCCGCTTCTATCGGCAGGGTGACGAAGTTGCCGCCCATGTAGTTGGCGACGACCAGATATTTACCCGTGGGATCGACGGTCAGGTGCGCCGGAATCGTGCCCATGACGGACTGGCGGTTGAGCAGCGCGATGGTCCCGGTTTCGGGATTGATGGAGTACGCCTCGGCCGATCCCGCCTTCTGGCCCTGGTAGTCGTCGATTTCGTTGATGACGTAGAGGAAACGCTGCGAGGGATCGAATGCTACGAACGACGGGTTGGCGCTCGGGACCTGCTGGATCAGGGTGAACTCGCCCGACTTCGGATCGACGCGGAACACCGACAAGCCGACCGGATTGTCGTTTCCGCCGCCCGGCGGGTCCTTGGTGTAGGAACCGACATAGGCGAAGCGCGCCGGAGTTTCGGCGAATGCCGTTTCAGGCAGGACCATGCCGGATAGCGCAAGAACGGCGCCGGCGGCGCCAAGGGCTGCTGTAACCATGAACTGGCGGCGGTCGATTTCATGCCGGGTGCGGTCTGGCATCGGTTTTGTTTCCCCCTTTGGCGGTAGCGCGCGATGTCGCTCCGCTCATTGTTATTCGTGCAACTATAGACTGGTCTGTCCAAGCTAGCCGAGGGAGAAAATTCGGAAAGCGACGTATTGCCCTGATGGTTTTATATGTCCTCAGGGGCGGGGTGTTGCACGGAGATCCGGGACATGACGAACTTGGCGCAAGCACCCTAGATCAGCGGCGGCACCGATCGGGGAGGACGGCGGAACCGGGTTGCCTGTTCGAATCCATAGGCGATCCGGACCAGCGTCGGCTCCGACCAGGGCCGCCCCAGGAACTCGAGGCCGACGGGAACGCCGACCGGCGCCGCATCGCTCGCCTGCGAAAAACCACCCGGCACGGTGATGGCCGGAAAGCCTGCAATGGAGCCGAGCGCCCCGTTGCGATCCACCTGCCGGGCGCCGATCGGGACCACAAGCCGGGCCTGATGGGGATAGGCCAGGGCGTCGAGCCTGTTCTCGGCCATGATCTGCATGAGCCGGTCGCGGATGCGCATCCGCTTTACCAAGCGGTCCCTGTAGTCTGGACTATCCTTGCTGAGGCCCTGCGCCTGCTCGATCTCTTCCACGATGTTCGGATGGAACTTGCCGGACGCGATGATCTCCTCGATCGACTTGACGGGGGTGCCGGCGGCCGGGTTCGACAGGTAGCTGTTCAGATCGGCCTTGAGTTCGTAGGGGTGTACGGTGACCTCCGCCAGGAGCCAGCTCGTATCGAAGATCGGATCATCGACCGATATGGTGACGGCGCCGGTTTGCTCCATCCGTGCGATGGCTTCGCGGATGACGGCGGTCACCTCCGCATGCACATCGTCCTTCCCGAAGAAGGCTTCCACGATACCGATGCGGGCGCCCTTGAGGCCGTCGCGGTCGAGGAACCGGGTATAGTCGCTCTCGACCCGCCCGATGTTCCAGGATGTCGCGGGATCGCCGGCGTCGTAGCCGGTCAGCACGCCGAGCGTCCTGGCCGCGTCCGTCACCGTCCGCGCCAGCGGGCCGACCGAGTCCTGCACGAACGAATTCGGGATGATGCCCCTGCGGCTCACCGCCCCGACCGTCGGCCTGATCCCGACGAGACTGTTGGCGGAAGCCGGCGACCGGATCGAGTTGACCGTATCGGTGCCGATGCCGAGCAGTCCGAAGTTCGCCGCGAGTGCCGCACCGGTCCCGCCGCTGGACCCGCCGGGCGTCCGGCCGAGATCGTAGGGAT
The DNA here is from genome assembly GCA_035630415.1 of Skermanella sp. GTDB lineage: Bacteria > Pseudomonadota > Alphaproteobacteria > Azospirillales > Azospirillaceae > Skermanella. The sequence continues at coordinate 1,842 of DASQKT010000598.1, read as the reverse complement.
TGCGGGTTCGGCCGCCAAGCGAGCTGACGGTTTCGCCCCAGACCGCGAATTCATGGAGGTTGGTCTTGGCGATGACGATGGCGCCCGCGTCCTTCAGCTTGCCGACGATATCAGCGTCCTCCGGCGGCACGTAGCCCGCGAGGCTCAGGGAGCCGCCGGTGGTCGCCATCCCGGCGGTATTGACGTTGTCCTTGAGCAGGACCGGAATACCGTGCAGCGGACCGACCGGCCCCGACATCTTGAACTTCGCATCCAGGTCATCGGCGATTTGCAGCGCTTCGGGATTGACCAGGATAATGGCGTTCAGGGCTGGACCGCTCTTATCATAGGCATCGATGCGCGCCAGATACATCTCGGTCAGCCGGCGGGCAGTCAGCCTGCCCTCCCCTATCGCGGCATGAACGTCCTCGACGGTCGTCTCGATCAGGTCGAACTCGGCAGGCCCGGCGGCGGAACCTTCGGACTGGTCCACGTTGTCTTCCGATCGCGAGTTCATGAATGCCCCTTTTTAATTTCCCGGTCTATCAAAGTTTAGGCGCCGGCCGCAGCAGCGCTATCAGCACAAGCCCGGCGATGATGAACCAGCCGATCACCAGGAAGCCGTCGATATAGGCCAGGACATAGGCCTGATTGCGCACCACGCCGGCAAGCAGCGACACCGCCCGCTCCGATGCTTCCGCGTTTCCGGCCGACCGGGCCACGACCCGCGCGGCGTAGCCGGCCAAGCGCTGCACGATCTCGGGGTTTCCCTCTTCGATGTTCACTCCAAGCGAGAAGGAGTGGAACTGCTCGCGCACCCGCACGAAGGTCTGCATGAAGGCGGCGCCCAGTTCGCCGCCCAGCAGGCGCGAGGTTTGCAGCAAGGCGCCAAGCGTCAGGATATGGGCCGGAGCGAGGTTCTTGATGTTGAAGAAGACCAGCGACGTCAACGCGAACGACTGGCCGAACGCCTGGAGCATCTGCGACGGCAGGAAGTCGGCGCTGACCCAATCCGCCGTCAGGCGGGACGCCAGCAGGCACGCCAAGCCGACGGCGGCGAAGCCGATCGCCATCGTGACGCGGGGATCGACGTAGCGCAGCAGGGTCCCGATCAGGGGCGCCAGCAGGAACTGCGGCAGCGCTATCAGCAGCAGGGTGTCGCCCACATCCAAGGCGCGGTAATTGTGGACCGTGATCAGGTATTGCGGGATCAGAAACGCCGTGGACAGCATGACCAGCCGCAGCATGATCAGCAGCAGGCACAGCAGCGGTATGTTGCCCCGGAAGATGACGCTGAAGGTGATCCAGGGCTTGGGACAGGTCAGTTCCTGGACGACCAAGGCCACGATCAGCAACCCGCCCGCCAGCAGCAGCCCGGTAATCAGGCCCGAGTTCAGCCAGTCCAGCCGGTTGCCCTGGTCCAGCGCCGCGTAGATCAGGGCAAAGCCGACGCTGGCATAGACGATCCCCCACCAGTCGGCGTCCTTCAGCAGATCGCGGTTCATCGGTTCGCGCGGCATGCCGTAATAGATGCACAGCCACATCAGGGGAGCGAGGACAGCGGTGTCCCAGAAGATCCAGGCAAGGCCGAGATTTTCGATGACCCAGCCTTCCAGCGATGCCGACACGTTCAGCGACAGCTCGACGTTCATCGCGTAGATGGCGATGCCGTAGACGACGTATTGCTGCGGCAGGTTGCGGACGATGAAGCCTATCGTCAGCGGGATGAACGTGCCGGACGACAGCCCGGCAAGCACCTGACATGCCAGGACGCCCGACAGCGTGCCGGTCAGGGGCAGCGCCGCCGCCGCCAGCCCATATGTCGCCGAAGAGATCAGCAGGATGCGTCGGGGTCCGAAGACC
>DASQKT010000597.1:0-14648 GCA_035630415.1 Skermanella sp. | reverse complement strand
ATCCCGCTGCTGCGCGGCGAGGGGGTGGACCTTGCGGTCATCACCAACGACCTCGTCACCAAGGAGGATGCCGAGCGCCTGCGCCGGAGCCGGCTGATCGATCCGGAACGGGTGCTGGCGGTGGAGGCCGGGGCCTGCCCGCATACCGTCATCCGCGAAGACCCGACCCTGAACATCGAGGCGGCGGAGCGGCTGGACGCGCTGTTCCCCGGTTTGGAACTGATCCTGATCGAGAGCGGCGGCGACAATCTGGCCTCGACGTTTTCGTTGGATCTGGTGGACTACTGGATGTTCGTGATCGATGTCGCGGGGGGTGACGACATCCCGCGCAAGCGCGGGCCGGGGATCATCCAGAGCGACCTGCTGGTGATCAACAAGGTCGATCTGGCGCCGCATGTCGGCGTCGATCTGGACCGCATGGTAGCGGAGGCCCGCGAGGTCCGGGGCGGCAGGCCGGTGGTGCTGACCAATTGCAGGACCGGCGATGGGGTGGACGGCGTCGTCCGGGCGATCCGCGATGCGGTCCCGCTGGGCAGGGCTGTGGGGAATGTTGCTTAAATGATGGGGCTGGCTGTCGCCGATCGGGTCCATCAGCTTGATCTGGTGTTCGGGCGGACCGGCGGCGAAACGGGGCCGACCCGGCTGGTCAGCCGGCGGGTGGCCTATCCCTTCTCGGTCGCCGACGTCTTTCGCCTGGATGCCGGCTTGAGAGACATGGCGACGGTGATCCTGCAATCGGCTTCGGGCGGGTTGTTCGAGGGGGAGGAGCTGTCCCTGTCGGTCACGGCGGAACCGGGCGCGCTGGCCCGCTTCACGACGCCGTCGGCTGCCGTCGTGCATGGGATGCGGGGCAGCGGCATGGCGTGCCAAGACGTGACGCTGAATGCTGGCGAGGGGGCTTGGCTGGAATACCTGCCGAAGCCGCTGATCCTGTTCCCCGGCAGCAGGTTGCGCCAGCGCATCGTGATCGTATCAGAAGTGGGCGCTGGGGTACTGGCCTGCGACGGCTTCTTCATGCACACGCCCAGGGGAGCGCAGGGCAGCTTCGACTGGCTGGACACCGCGACGGAGATCCGCCGGCCAGGGGGCGTCGTCGTGGCGCGGGAGCGCATGCGGGTCAGCGGCGATGCCATTGCGAAGGGTGCGGCGGGGGCGAGTGGGAGCTTTTGCGCCTTCGGCTGGATAGCGCTGGTCGGCGGGCGGGAAGAGGTGGGAACCGTCATGCTGGAGGCGGTGGCAGGGTGCGGCGAAGCGGTCTACGCCGGAGCTTCGCGCCTGCCCGGCGACTGCGGCGTCATGGTCCGGATCGCGGCCAGGGACGGGGGGGCGTTGGCGCCGGCCCTGGAGGCAGGGGCGCGGGCGGGACATGTGATGAATTTCAGATGATCGAATTTACTGCAATTAGTATCAAATTATTTCCGATTTTCAATATTTTGGGAAAAATGCGAAGCAGCTTTCCAATTAAGCGGCTTACTTGACTAGTCATTCTGAAAGTAGTAATCCAAATTCGCATAGTCACACGATGCGGGTTGGAAGGCTGGTGCATGATGAGGAAGCGGAGCGGATTGCGCGGTCTGGTCGCTCTCGTCAGCGCCGCCCTCATCGTCGGCATGGCCGGTCTCATGGCGCAGACCACCAGCGAACGGTCGCGCCGGCAGCTTGAGCAGGAAATCGGCCGCTCGCTGTCCGAGGTCGCGCACCAGATGGTGGACAAGCTCGACACCGACATGTGGGCGCGGGCCAATCAGGTCAGCGTGCTGTCCAAGATCCCTGCCGTGCGTGACCCGGCGGTCGCTCAGAAGGTGGTGGACGAACTCAAGGCCAGAGACCCGACGATCGCCTGGGTGGGGGTTACCGACCTTGCCGGCACGATCGTCGCCGCCAGCGGCGGCATCCTGATCGGAGTCAATGCGTCGTCGCGGCCGGTCCATATCGAAGGGCTGAAAGGCCTGTTCGTCGGCGATGTCCACGATGCGGTGCTGCTTGCCAGCAAGCTGCCCAACCGTTCCGGCGAGCCGATGAAGTTCGTCGATGTCTCCGCACCGCTCAAGGACGAGCAGGGCAATGTCGTCGGCGCTCTCGCCTCTCATTTCTCGTGGGCGTGGGCGCGGGAAATCCAGCGCTCGTTGCTCCAGTCGATGCAGGGGCGGCCGGGCATGGAAGCTGTCATCGTCGGCGCCGACGGGACCGTGCTTCTGGGGCCGGCGGCAAGCTTCGGTGGCAAGCTCGACCTGGATAGCATCCGCATAGCCAGGGGCGGGCACCGGAACTGGGCGGTGGAAAGATGGCCGGATGGTGCGCGCTACCTGACCGGCGTCGCCTTCGGCTCCGGTCACGGCGACTACAAGGGCCTGGGCTGGACGGTACTGGCCCGGCAGCCGGCGGAAGTCGCCTACGCTCCGGCCGACGATCTGCGCCGGGACATCCTGCTGCGCGGCGGCGTGTTCGCCGTGGTCTTCAGCGTGCTGGCCTGGTTCGCGGCAGGCTGGATAACCCGTCCGCTGAGCGCCATCGCGAGCGCCGCCAAACGGCTGCGTGACGGCGAACCCGGCGTCGAGATCCCGGCGGTCGGCGGCGTCGCGGAGGTCGAGGACCTGTCCCAGTCGCTCCGCACCCTGATCTCTGCGCTGACCAGTTCCAAGGCCGCTCTGGCGCAGATGGAAGACGCGGCATATCAGGACCGTCTGACGGCGTTGCCGAACCGGCGTTTCCTGGAGCAATATGCCGAGTCACTGGCGAACCGGCCGGGCCGGGGAACATTCACGGTCATGTATATGGACCTGGACGGCTTCAAGCCGGTCAACGACACGCTCGGCCATCAGGCGGGCGACGCCGTGCTGCGGCAGATCGCGGTGCGGCTGGCTTCCTGCCTGCGCGGTGAGGATCTGGTGGCGCGGCTGGGCGGCGACGAGTTCGCCGCGCTCATCGTTCCGGCGGTCAGCAAGAACTCACCCCGCATCGACGAGATCACCCAGCGCCTGATCGCGGCGGTCGGCGAACCGATCATCATAGCCGGCAGGGCCGTCCGGGTCGGGTGCAGCATCGGCTTCGCCGAGTGGCCCGACCATGGCGCCACCCTGCCGGAAGTGCTGGAGCGTGCCGATCAGGCGCTCTACGCCGCCAAGCGAATGGGCAAGAACCGCGCCGTCGCCTATGCGGACGTGGAAGCGGGAATGGTCGATGCCGGGGCGGAAGCGGCGGCGGGGTGCGGTGGGCGGACGCTTGGCTTGGCGGCTTTTCCGTAACCGGCATCCGCCTTCCGTCCGCCTTCATTGGATAGGAGTTATCATAATCAACGCTTCGCCGCTGCTTTATAGATTTCGCTGCGTTCGCGTTTGCCAATAGCGATAACCAGAACGATCAATTCGTGGTCGCGGACCTCATAAACCAGCCTGTAGCCTACGCTGCGCAGTTTGATCTTGTAGCGGTCGCTATGACCCGAGAGTTTGGCTGATGGGATGCGTGGGTTTTCCAGAACCTCCACCAGCTTCTTCTTCAACTGCTCGCGGATGGTGTTGTCCAGTCTCCGCCATTCCTTCAGAGCCTCGTCCAGGAAGCCGAGTTCATAGCTCATCAAGCGTGACTTTGATGATCGGCTGGTCTTTCCGCGCCTCTGCGATGGCGTTGAGTTCTAGGTCTTCCAGCCGTTCCATCATGGCTTCGAAGGCTTTGGCCGGGACGCAATAGAATGCGGGTTCGTTGCGGTTGAGGATTGCTACCGGAGCGCCTTCGCCGGCGGCAACCGTCCCCATGGGGTTCCTCTTCAGCTCGGAAACGCTGGCTGTCATTTCCGCCAGAATGAGATGCGTCATGCGCTTTTCCTCGTGCCATTCAAGGCACCGATATTAGCACCTTCAAGGCTCCCTTCAAAGTCTCCCAACCGCCCGTTCACTCCGCCGCCGCCAGCGGCTTGACGGACTGAATCTCCGCGATCAGTGCTTCGGCCCTGGGCTTGGCGCAGGTGGGGCGGCTCCAGGCCTGGTTGAGGCTTTCGCGGGCGTAGTTGGAGAGGACCCAGCCGAGCGGTGCGCGGTCGCCGCAGCCTTTGGACAGGGCGAAGTGGACGAAGGTGCCACCGAATTCCTGGGCGATGACCGACTGGGTCAGGGCTACTTCCTGCAAGCCGCGCGCACTTCGGGTTTGCAGCAGGGCGCTTGGGGGTGCCCGCAGCTCGCTGCCCCAGGAGAAGCCGCCGGCCGGGACGGGTGCCGCGAGGTCGCCGTTGGGGGTCAGCGACAGGGATGCGTCGGAGCTGATCTGGATGAAGATGATCCTGTTGGTGGGAGGAAGTGCGCGGCGAGCGAGGACAGTGATGTCCAGGCCGGTGGTGGCGCCGAAGTTCTCGAAGTAGCCGCCGTCGACGATCTGCTCGGCGGCGCCGGTTCCGGACTTGGATCTGGAGTGCGGGATCGAGCCGGGCGGGCCGACGATGGGGAACCGGGCGCTGTTGTTAGCGGCGGTGCTGGGACGGATCGCGATGTCGGTGATAGCATTGAAGTCCAGCGCGTCGGGGAAGGGTTGCAGGGCGGCGCCATTGGAGTCGACCGCGAGGTTGCTGGTGATGATCCGGCGGCCGGTCTTGACGGAGGTGCCGTTCAGGAATAGGGCCGGTAAGGGGCCTTCGCTCCACAGATCGTCGAACCGGCCGGCGAACAGGTCCTTGTCGGTACCCTTCTCCGTGGCGGTCCTGGCCCAGGCGCGCTCCCAGGTTTCCTCCAGCGCCGCCGCCCGGTCCTCGAACACGGCGATGGGCAGGAAGCGTTGCAGCAGGTCGGGGTACAGCATGCTGCCCAGCGTCGGCGACAGGCTGTCCCATGCCAGCATCTCCCGCGCGCAGGCCTGGAAGGTGTTCGCTTTGCAGGGGAGCCTTTTGTGCTTCTGCTTATGGGTCAGGAGGGCACGGAAGACCGTGGCGCCGAGCGAGCCGCCCGACACGCTGCTGATGCCGAAGATGTGGCGGTGGAAGCCGGGATAGGCGTCCTCCAGCCCGCCGAGGACGGAGGCGGTCCAATAGGCCGCCGTGATGCCGCCGCCGGCGGTCGCGACGATGACCAGGGGAGCATCCTGGGGACGTTTCTGCGCTTCCCGCCATTTGCCGAGCGCCGCCGTCACGTCCAACCGGGGTTCGGGAGCAGTGGAGACGGGGCTGATTTCCCGCAGGCCGTGGTTGTCCATCCAGAAGCTGAACACCAGGGCGACGCCGACCAGCGCCGTGAAGATCGGGAAGCGCCAGCGGTCGGTCCAGAAGGCCAGGAAGCTAAGGGCGGCGATGATCTGGGTGACGCCCAGTGCGATCAGGTTGGCGGAACCGAAGCTCCAGCCGGCCGAAACCGGATCGATGACGAACCACGTCATGACGGCGATCCCCGTCGCGACGTAGAAGCCCAGAAGCGTCAGCGTCAGGCCGTTGAGGTCGGACAGGCCGACGGTTTCCCTGTTGCCCTTGTTCAGCGCGCTGGGGGAGTTGTCGGGCAGCAGCAGCCTTTGCAGGCGGGGTTCGCGGATGTTTTCGGCCAGGATGGTCGCCAGATCGCGGCGGTAGGACAGGAACCACATGACGGCGAGACCCAGCACCGCCAGGAAGCCGGCGTAGCTGACCAGCACCTTGCCGGGAGCCGCCCCCGATACGGCCCGGTGCGATGCAGCCGCGCGCAGGATATCGGCGTCGCGGGCGGGGCCTTCCAGGTCCTGCAAGCCTATGGTGGCGAAGACGATGGCGACCAGGATGAAGACGGCGGCGGCGATGACGCGCGGCACCCAGGCGATGGCGCCGTCGATGATGTCGTTGCGCTGCTTTTCGGTCAGCGTCAGCATTTCCGGCCGGGTGCGCTTGATGACGACGAGGACGCGCGCCCAGGCCCAGGCGCCGAACGCCCAGAACAGCAGCGCCAGCGTGAAGTTGGCGAAGTTGCCCCAGCCCCAGTCCTCGCCCGCCGCGAGGATGATGTCCCGGCTCTGATCCGGGACCAGCAGGATCGCGAATCCCGCCAGAGTGCCCCCGATGCTGATGCGGGCGAGCTGGCAGACCCAGGCGACGCAGCGGACCACGTCCCACGCGGCTTTGATGTCGAAGGCGTTGCGCATGGGGTGTCCTTGGCGTCCGGAGAGGAAGAGATCTGGAGACGAGCATCCTTCACTGAAACAATGAAGTCAATATTTTAGATTAATTTATACTTGAATATTACAGTTTTGCAAGAATACATATGCAAATACGTTCCACTGCGGGCGATGAATATTATTGTATGTGGCCCTGGGTGCCTGCCTCGTCAGATTTCGACGAAATAACCATAAACACCGATGATGAAACTATGGGCATGAAGTAGTGCAGGTTGCATGCCAAGTATTCATCCAATGAATTACTTGACTCTTGAAAGCATATCTCGGTATAAAATCATCATCAGATTCCACGTGGGCGGATAAGAACAGTCCTGTGCGGACGGGGGAACCTATGTCTGAAGATTTTGCGCCGCTGAGTCGGCGCCGGCTTCTTTCGATGATTGGAATGGCGGCGGGAAGCGCCGCCCTGTATCAGGCGACATCCAGCCTTGGTCTGGCGGCCGAGTCCCCGTACAAGGGGCCGATCAAGCTGACCGGCGACCCGAAGGGAGCGTCGGTGCTGATCCTGGGCGCCGGGCTGGCCGGATTGGTGGCGGCGCTGGAACTGCGCGCGGCCGGGTACAAGGTCACGGTCCTGGAGTATCGCGAGAAGGCCGGCGGACGTAACTGGACGCTGCGCGGCGGCGATACCTATACGGAGCTTGGCGGTTTTACACAGAAAGTCGGGTTCGACCCCGGCCATTACCTGAACCCCGGCCCGTGGCGCATCCCGTACCACCATCATGCCGTGCTCGATTACTGCAAGCGTCTTGGCGTGGCGCTGGAGCCGTTCACCCAGGTCAATTACAACGCCTTCCTGCACTCCCGCGAGGCGTTCGGCGGCAAGCCGCAGCGTTTCCGGCACATCCAGGCCGACTTCAACGGCCATGTCGCCGAGCTGCTGTCCAAGGTGACGGCGCAGGGCAAGCTGGACGAGGAGGTGTCGAAGGAGGACCAGGAGAAGCTGTTGGCGGCCCTGCGGAGCTGGGGCGCCCTGGACAAGAATTATCGTTACGAGAAGAGCGTCGAGACCAGCGAGCGGCGCGGCTACGATGTCGATCCCGGCGGCGGGCTGAGCGCGCGGCCGACCCCGTCGGAACCGGTCGGATTGTCGGAGGTGGTGCAGTCCGGCCTGTGGAAGCGGCTGGCCGCCGGCAACATGTACGAGTTCCAGACGCCGCTGTTCCAGCCGGTCGGCGGCATGGACATGATCTCGCAGGCCTTCACCCGCGAGGTCGGGGACCTGATCCGGTTCGACGCCAAGGTCTCCGCGATCAAGCAGGACGCCAAGGGCGTCACGGTGACCTACCAGGATATGGCGAAGGGCGGGGCGGTGACGACGGCCAGCGCCGACTGGTGCCTCTGCACCATTCCGCTGTCGATCCTCAGTCAGCTCGACGTTGCAGTCGGGCCGAAGATGAAGGCCGCCATCGACGCCGTTCCCTATGACGCGTCGGTCAAGTTCGGCTTGCAGTTCAAGCGCCGGTTCTGGGAGCAGGACGAGCATATCTACGGCGGCATCAGCTACACCGACATGCCGATCTCGCTGATCGCGTACCCGAACCACGACTATGGCAGCTCCGGCAAGGGCGTCCTGCTGGGCGGCTACAGTTGGGAGACCTTTGCCTATGAGTTCAGCGCCCTGCCGCCGGAGGAGCGGGTGAAGCGCGCGGTCGAGTACGGGGCGAAGATCCATCCGCAATACAAGGCGGAGTTCGAGAACGGCGTTGCGGTCGCGTGGCACCGGGTGCCCTGGGCCAACGGCTGCTATGGCATGTGGACGGAGGCTTCGCGGGCGGAGCACTACGACAACCTGTGCGCTATCGACGGGCGCATAGCACTGGCGGGCGAGCATGCGTCGTACATTCCGGCGTGGCAGGAGGGGGCGGTTCTGTCGTCGCTCGACGCGATCTCGCGGCTTCATCAGCGGGTCGTTCAGGCCTGATCCCCTGGGCCTGATCCACTTGCAAGCATCGATTGGAAAGATTGGGACCATGAAGACAGTCTCGAAGCGGAGTTCACGGTGGGGTCTTGCCGGTTCGCTGGCGCTCGGTCTGCTGGTGACGGGCGCCTGTGGCGCCGTGGCGCAGACGGCTCAGACGCCGGCCCAGTCCACGGCGGAACCTTCGCCGGTGCCGGGGACCGACCCGGACCCGGCATCGACCCAGGGATTCACCGATCCGGCGCACTTTCCGCAGAAGGACGGCGAGGCGCTGTTCCGCTCGATCTGCCAGGGCTGCCACATGCCCGACGCGAAGGGTGCGGCGGGGGCCGGCATGTATCCGGCGCTGGCCGGCGACGCCAACCTGGAGGCGGCGGGCTATCCGGTGACCGTGGTGGTCCATGGACGCAAGGGCATGCCGCCGTTCGGCGAGTATCTGAACGACGCGCAGGTGGCCGCCGTTGTCAATTACGTCCGTGGGCACTTCGGCAACAAGTACGAGGACGCAGTGTCGGCGGACGACGTCAAGGCGGTCCGGTGACGGATGGATTGATCAGACAACTTCTTGGTAAGGCAGCTTCAAGGAAGAAGAACAGTGACGAAGAGCACCAGCACCCTTTCCGCCGCGCGTCTTAGCGCGGTCGCGGCCATGGCCGTGGCGTTTGCCGGCGTGACGGCGGGCGGCGCCCATGCCGCCGATGTCGTCCGGCACAAGATCCCGAACTCGGACTTCCCCATTGCGCTGGCGGTCGAGGTCCCTGCGGACAAAACCACCGTCTATGTCAGCGGCACCGTGCCGCCGATGGTCGACGAGTCGGCACCCAAGACCAGCGTCAAGGCGTTCGGCGATACCAAGACCCAGACGGTCGGCGTCCTGAAGGAGATCGACAAGATCCTGAAGACGGCGGGCATCGGCATGGGCGACGTGGTCAAGATGCAGGTCTTCCTGGTCGGCGATCCCGCCAAGGGCGACCGGATGGACTTCGCGGGCTTCATGGAGGGCTACCGGAAGTTCTTCGGCACCCCGGAGCAGCCCAACCTGCCGGCGCGCTCGGCGATGCAGGTAGCAGGGCTGGTCAACCCCGGCTGGCTGGTCGAGATCGAGGTGACCGCCGTCAAGCCGTAGGCTGAGGCAGGGAAGATGCGGCGGGGTTGCCCCCGCCGCAGTCCTATGGCGACCGATCAGGCGCTACGGGGATGACGCTCAGGTGGAGGTCCAGCCCGTGGTGTTGAAGGTGGCGACGACCGGCTGACCGTGCGCCGGACCGGCGTAGGTGACGTTCTGGAAGGTGACCGACTTCTTGTCGTGGGTCACGCCGGTGACGGTGTAGGGGTCGCCTATGACCAACTTCGAGGTCGGAGCGGCATACACGGTCAGGTCTGCGCCCGGCGCTTCAGCATAGGTGCCGTTGCCAGCATCATTGTCGACGTCCTGACCGGTGATGTGGGTGGTGAGAACAGTGATCGGCGTGGTATTGGTCGTCATGATCTGAAATTTCCCGTGTCTGTTCGGCACCGCAAAGCATTCTTTTTCAGCAAGGAGACGGCTTGAGCCTTCTGTTGCCAAGTTGGAATTGCCGTGTGCTGAGGGGAAGATTTCATCAAGGCGGCGGCTGAGACAAGTTTAGTTTTAATTGTTTAAGAATTGTGATTTTACTATTTCAGGTGCGTAAGACACTGGTTTATCCGTGTATGATGACTTGCCTTGAGTGAATGCAGTGGTGTGATTGCTGGGGAGCAGGAGCCGAGATCGACTGGCCGATGGCCCTTGCCGGATGATCGACTCGGGCACAATCGGGAGCGTTCTCAGCCCTGGCCGATCTCCTGGGAGAATCCCAGGACATAGCCGTCGGGATCGCGAACGTAGATTTCTCGCATGCCGTAGAACGTGTCATGGAGGTCACGGACGACGGGGCAGTGCTCCCGCAGCCTCAAGGCGAGGGCGTCCACGTCATCGACCCGGAAATAGAAGGTGATGGTGGCGCCGATCTCGGGGGCTGGGCCGAAGGCGGGCACGTTCTCCATCAGGCTCTTGCGCTCCTGGAACATCAACTCGATGCCGCCGTGCTTGAGCATGGCGTAGACCAGGGGACGGGAGGGATCATAGTGGAACAGCGTGTCTTCCGATCCGGCGGGGACGGACATGACATGCTCGAACCCGAGAACGTCGCGGTAGAAGGGGATGGTGCGGTGAAGGTCCGCGACCATCGTGTTCGTCCAAAACTGCTTCAGCATGGTGGTGGGCTCCGTGATATCTTTTTGCGATAGCCGCAGGGAGTGGCGGCATCCGACTTTGTGGCCGGGCATGTGTGAAGCAGGAGCTTACGCGGGAGTTTTTTCGGACGTCTATCGCATTTGTTGATAATTTGTTCTCGTGGTGCCATGTTCTGACCAGTCAGGGTGACCGGTCGGATTTTCGAAGAGGTGGTTCTTATGCGGGAAGTCCGGTCTTCCGACGCGAAGGCGCGTCTGCATCAGCTTCTCGATGAGGTCGAGCGCGGAGAAACCATCATCATCACCCGCCATGGCCGCCCTATCGCCCGGATCGTGCCGGAAGTTGACAACCAACCGGCGGATACCCGCGAAGCGATGGACCGGATCGTCGCTTTCCGGCAAACGATGCCCAACCTTCCGCTCGACGAAGTTTTGTCAGCTCGGCACGAGGGGCATAGGTACTGATATAGCTTACTAGTATTGAGCAATCCGGGATTGGTTTTCTTCATCAAATTGACTCTTAACCAGCTTAGAGATCTGCATCAAGATGATGTTGAACTTATTAAGGTTTTATCTTATCGCAAGAGTGTTCACTTTACCCAAACAAAGTCACTGATCTTGAATTGTGCTGACGGCTGATGTCGGCGAACATCGGGAAAATACTCTACGCGGTACCACTCCTTGTTTCTCGGGTCACGAGTCACCATGATTGCCGAACCGTACAGGGAATGCTCGGTACGAACTTTGTCAGTGTTGCCGGTAGAGTTCAAACGGCCGGTTTCAGCATCGTCTTTGACTTCGGCCAAGCCGATGTGATCGAGAGACTTTCGGCCATTTACGCCAATCACGAAATCGGGGAAGTGACGCCGCCCATTCGGTAGAACGATGGTTACGGCCCAGCGGGTGTTTTCGGCGTTGCGCAGCCACCACTCCACCGTCCCGGTCGTGTCCGAGTCCAGAAGACGGGCGAATGCAGCCTCTTCGTTGTTCATGTTTGCCGGGAACACCTTGTACAGGTTCTTTGCCGCTGGTTCCAAGCCCGGTGGTCCGCCGTAGGAGCCTGGAATCGCTTCATCCTGAAGGATGTTGACGGCACGGGCGAGACAAGTGCGGGAGGCATCGTGAAGCAGGTGGGGATACATCATCACCGCCAAAGAGATGCCCCGAGCTAGATCATCGTCGGTCGGGATTTCCAAATCGCGTTTATCGAATTCCTGACGCATCCGGTTGATGAGGGCCGGCATCAGTAGCCGGATATCAAGACTGTCATTGAACGAGAAGGCAAGCTGAGCGCCGATCATGATGCGCTCGTCGGAGAGAGCGAACTTTTCTTCGCGCCGCGTGATCTCGCTGTCGAACATTCCCGCCTCTGTGAGGGTAACCTTGCCGGATCGCCGCTGGACCAAGGCCATCACATGGTCATCGAAATCGATGGTGGAGGCGACACCCTCGACGAGTTTGTCCATGTCTTTGGGCATTACTTCGCGGGCCAGGAAGCGCGGGAACTGAATGTCGGTGCGGAGCGGGTAGGCGATATAGCCCTGTCGGCGAAGCGCCGCTGAGTCGGCGTCTTCATCCCTTGCGGATTTCAGTACCGATCCTGGAGCGGTTTGGGTCGGTAGGGTGTCGAACAATGCGTTTCTTCCGGTATCGAGAGCGGCCAGATGCTTTACAGCGCGGTCTGCGATGGTGCTTTCCGCCACATCGGCGGTACTTATGGCCGGATCTGAAACGGTTGGATTGTCAACCGGCGAGGATGCGTAGGTATCCGGTTCAGCGGCCCAATCAACGAAAGCCTCGATAAAGCCGCCGTCCGGATCGAGGATCGCACACTTATGCGAGCCAAAGTCGATCACTGTCACGGCGTCCGTAACCGTCAGCGCCTCATTGCGAAAGGACTGAATTTCACCTGCGGCAAGCGTCAGTCCGGTGTACTGCTCCGGGCTGGCGAGGAACACGTACCCGTTGTCCAGAATTGGAAACTGGCCGTGGAAGGGCTGAACGCGCGGATGTACCCGCATGATCCGCCCCAGGATTTGCAGTCCGAACTCGACGCCACGGGTCTTTCGCAGGGACACCAATGTCCAGGCACGTGGCGCGTCGAAGCCGGTTGCCGCCGCCACTTTAAAGACCAGAATATCCTTGGTTTCGTCGTAGGCGAGGGTATGAAAGTAGGGGTCCGGTTCGCCGCTGGTATGGACTGCCACCCTTGACGGGTCGATCTTCCTGCGCTTCAGGAAAGCGCGGACCTTTTCGACTGGGTCAGGGCCACCGGATCGCTGATCGTCAACCTGAATCAGCAGCAGTGGATTCAACTGGATGCCCTGCGCGATAAGGGTCTCCTTGATCCGCTCGTGCTGGCGCAATCCGGCTTCGATCGCCACTTCCTCGTTATCGAAGAGCTTTTCGTCTTTCACATCCGGACGGAAGTAGACAGCCTTGACACCCACTTTGTTCAGCGCCGCGTTTACGACCGTGGCACGGTCGATCTCCCGGCGGTTGGGGTCGCCCATTTTGGCAGCTTTACAGAATGCATCAAGTTCGGTGTCCTTCGGCGTCGCTGTCGCTAGGACCGTGAAATCCGGCTGGAGGACGTTCAGATAGAAGGCAGCGGCTTGCTTGGCATTGGTGCCGAAGTTGATATGCGCCTCATCGATGACAGCACCGATGAAATACCCTTTTGCCCGCAGGCCATGGAGCATGCGGTCCAGCGATGGGATCTCGTCGGTTTCCGTACGGACCTTGCGTGCTTCTTTCCGGCCGGTGGCCACCAGTGCCCAGGTCGATACGTAGATATCGCCATCACGCCGGATGGCGGCTATACGGTCTCCGCGGATGTCCTGTAGCTTCAGTCCTCGGGTCTGCCCCTTGATGACGTCTTCGGTTTGGCTGACCAGACCAGAGTACGGCGTGAACCAGAACCACACCGTCCGCACACCGATCGTCCCGGTAACCTTTTCCAACGCGCGGGCTATGACTAGGGTTTTGCCGCTACCAGTCGGAGCGCGGAGCAGGATCGTTCCTTGCGCCAGTGCGATTGCTCGTCGCCGTGCGGGATCGAGAACCACCTTCCGCGCCGTATCGCTGACCACGTTGAAGATAGCGTCAGCCGCTTCCTGCTGAAATTGCTTCAGGACATGCGGCTGGACGTCGTCGCTGGCCTTGCGCTTTTTGGCGGTAGGTCTGTCCAGGGTTTCAGTGGTCATGCCTGAAATCTCTGTAAAAGAAACTGCGGAATAGAACGGAGTTCTATATGGCTCACCGATAAAGCATTACGTAGTTGGCCGGGAGCCCATGAGTACACGATCATTGGCTCCTCGCGCCGCGCGAGTTCTTCAGATATCTCGTCCGTGACCTTATCGCAGTACACAATGGAGGTTTCACCCTCTGCGATCTGCAAGGGCGTGCTGGTATCGTAGGGCTTGATTGAAAGCCCGTGCATGGCTTGAACCGCAGTCCATACCTGATCGCAGGAGAGGCGATAGGCTACTTGATGGAAGTCTATCTTACCGGCCTTCAGGTAGCCGAACTCTCCCCCAATAGGACTTGCGGCAATTACGCGGCGGATACGTTCGGCGCAGACATCGCGACAGAGGTTCCGGTCGGGAGCGTCCTCGGTGGCCTCGGTGCTGGACACCATGATGAAGCGGCGATTCCCGCTATCCTCAACGTTCAGATCGATGACCGCTTGAGCGGTGGTCCCCGAGCCGGCGAAGAAATCGAGGACCAGATCGCTCTCATCGGCGCATTGCTGGAGAAGCGCCTTCACCAATGACGGAGGTTTGGGGTAATTGAAAACCTTTTCCCCAAACAAATTCTTGATCGTCTTGCTTCCTTCGTCATTGAAGGCAGATACTATCTCCACCCTGTCAGCGTCGGCTTCCGTAGTCTTATCTGACTGCGGTTTGATCCAACTCGACAAGGGTTGAGTGGAATGCCGAAGGTCGCGCTTATGGCGTTTGAAGGCGGGGATGCCCCAACCGACCGGCCTCCCGATCCAAAAATCCAGATCGGGGAGGTCACGGCGCAGCATTGGAGCCTTGCCGCTGGTCGGGACATCGCCGGTGTCGATAGCAGCCAGAAGTTCATCCATGGTGTTCCAGATTTGGATGCGCTGGTTCTTGGGGAATAGAACCTTTTTCTGTTCGATGAACGCTTCCATGGTCGCTGTCTTCGTGCGCTGTCCCGGTTTGAGGCGGTCCCGGCTGGCGTAACCCCACACTCGATTTGGGTTACATGGGTACCAAATCCCGGTTTCCGGGTCACAAACCGGGTAATATGCGTTTCCAGCACGTTTATCATCGTATCGAACAGACACCGTGAGGTCGCTGCTGCGCCAGTCGCCACGAGGGTCATTATCCGGGTTGGAATACATGGCGAAGCTCTTTTCGGTTCC
>DASQKT010000596.1:0-9079 GCA_035630415.1 Skermanella sp. | reverse complement strand
CGGTCGTCTTCCTGCCCAACTGATCCGCCAGCGCCACCAGGATGTCGTCACGCAGGCGGGCCGCTTCCTGGGTGGACGCCATCACCTCCTGGAAATCGGCGAAGTAGGCCCGGATATCCTCGGTCAGAGCCGTCATGGATTTACGGAGCTGAGGATTCTTCAGGACGCCGTCGAGTTGCTCGATATGGGTCCGCAACTCCGCCACGTTGGCATCGACCTGTGCCCTGGCGGCGCCGTCTCCACTGGTGATGAAACGGGAAACGATCAGCCGCGCCAGCAGCCAGTGCTCCTCCGCCTCGCCTGCCGCAAAGGATGCCGGAGCCACGCCGTCAGCCGCCGACTGATCCTTGATCTCCGTGAAATGACTGAAGATCCGCGCCGCCTGCGGCTCCATCCGGTCACGCAGCAGGTTGTCCTGCCTTGTCCGCAGATCGACGATCTTGTCCAGGTTGGTGAAGTAGGTGGCGACGAATCCTTCGATCTCCGTCACCATGCGCTGGCGGGCGGGGTCGGCGATCCCGGTCTTCGCCGCGGCGATACGATCGTTCAGCTCGCGCCTGCGGTCGTTCAGCAATGGCAGAACCTTGGGATCTCCGGTGAAGACATAGTGCCGCGAGTAGACCCGGAAATTGAATATCGCGCCCTCGATCTCCTTGGACAACCTGGTGTCGTTGGCGATGACGGCGAGATCGGCGACATTGGCCTGCGTCGAGAGGAGACTGTATCCCCCGAAGCCGAATCCGGCGACGAGCAGCACGACCAGCAGGCCGAACGCCAGCCAAAGACGCTTAATGATGCTGAGCCGGGCCAGAAAGGAATTGCTGTTGGTCGCGGACATAACGGGGATTTCCTCGCGGCGCTCTGATCAGGCCTGGGCCTGATGCGGGATCTGGATAGAAGAAGAGGCGATTTCTTCGACGGCTTCACCGGCGAACAGTCGGGTCACGTCGAGCAGGGTCACCATCCGGTTTTCGGCGGTGACCAGACCGCTCAGGTATTGCTGGTCGATCAACCCGCAATCGACGTCGGGCGGCGGCTTCACGTCGTCGCGGGAAACCGTGAGGATGTCGGAAATCGCATCGACCAGGATGCCGCGCGTCCGTTCGCCGACCTGAAGCACCACCACCACGTGGCGCCGCGTCACTTCGGTCGAACCGCCGCCGAAACGGGCGCGCAGATCGAAGATCGGGATGATGATGCCGCGCAGGTTGACCACGCCCCGGACGAAATCGGGCATGTTGGGCAGCTTGGTTTCCGGCGTCCAGCCGCGAATTTCGCGGACCGACAGGATGTTGACGCCATACTCTTCCGTGCCGACCGTGAAGGTGACGTACTGCTCCTCGGCGGCGATCGGGCCGCTGGCGACCGCCCCGATCTGGCCGCGCGAGGCGTTTGGCAGGGCGACTGAAGTGCCTGGTTCCATGGTCTCGAGTTCCCTAGCAGGCGAGCGCCGCAGCGGGCGGCGGCGGGCGGCGGGCACCGCGGTTGGTGTGCTGCCGGCTCATGGTCTGGAGGCCGGCGACGTCGAGGATCAGGGCCACCCGTCCATCGCCCAGGATGGTCGCCGCCGAAACGCCGTCGAGACGCTGGAAATTGCTTTCCAGGCTCTTGATGACGACCTGCTGCTGGCCGAGGACTTCATCCACGACGAGCCCCAGCCTGCCGCCCTCCTCCGTCTCCACCAGCACGACGAGCCCACGCGTCGGATCGCCGATCGCATTGTCGATCCGGAAGAGCTGGTCGACGTAGACGAGGCGGACATATTCGCCGCGCGCCATGATGACGTCGTACTGGTTGGCGACGCTTTGAAGATCGGCGCTCTTGGGACGCAGGCTTTCGATGATGTTGGTCAGCGGCAGCACGAAGCGCTGCTCCCCGACCGAGATCACCATGCCGTCGAGCACGGCCAGGGTGAGCGGCAGCGACAGGACGAAACGCGTCCCCTCGCCCGGCGTCGAGTGGACGCCGATCCGGCCCCCCAGGCTGGCGATGTTGCGGCGGACGACGTCCATGCCGACCCCGCGCCCGGAAATGGCGGAAACCGTATCGACGGTCGAGAACCCCGGCAGGAAGATCAGGTTGTCGATCTCCTCGTCCGACATGCTGACGCCGGCGGCGACAAGACCGCGCTCCACCGCCTTTTCCAGGACCCTGGGACGGTTGATGCCCCGCCCATCGTCTTCCACCTCGATGACGATGCGGCCGGAGCGATGGCGGGCCGAAAGATGGACGGTGCCGCTGCGCGGCTTGCCGATCCGCTCCCGCTCGTCCGGGGATTCGAGCCCGTGGTCGATCGAGTTGCGGATCATGTGGGTCAGCGGATCGACCAGATTTTCGACGACGGTCTTATCGACCTCGGTCGTTTCTCCCGACGTCGCGAGCTGGACTTCCTTGCCGGTCTGCGCCGCCACTTCGCGGACGAGTCGCGGCATGCGGGAGAAGACCGAACGCACCTGCTGCGCCCGGATCGCCATGACGCTTTCCTGAAGCTCGCGCGTATGCCGGCTCAACTCCTCCAGCCCTTCCACGAGCTGCTGGAGCGTGCCGGGCGGAACGTCGCGGAGCTGCTCCGAAATCATCGCCTGGGTGATGACCATTTCGCCGACCAGGTTGACCAGCCGGTCCACCTTGTCGAGATCGACGCGGATCGTGTGGCCGCCAAGGCCTCCGCCGCCGGCTCCCCCCGCTTCGGCTGCGGGCCGGGCGGCTGAGGGCGCTGCCGGCTGTTCCCCGCCGGCACCCGGCAGGACGCCGCCGTCATAGACGGTAAGCTGGCCGGGCGGCACATAGGGCATGTTCTCGGAGAAGAGGCCGAAGGCCTCCTCCTCCCCGCCGTCGGCCGGGCCAGTCGTCTCGACGATATCGACCTGACAATCATCGACCACGAACTCGAACACATCGCGGATCGCCGCTTCGTCGGTCGAGCCGGTCAGCGAAACCTGCCAGTACAGATAGAGGCTTTCGCCTTCCATATCGTAAAGCGACGGCACCAGGCCGGCGTCGCAGACGATCTCCGTCTCCCCCAGGCGCCTCAGCGCCCGCAGGAGGAAGGCCGGCTCGTTGCCGGTAAGGAGAAGGTCCTGCTTGGGCCGGAAATAGATGACGAAGCTGCGCTGAAGCTCCCGTCTCTGCGGCCGGGGCGGCGGGGCGGATTCCACCGGAGCGCTTTCGGCCGGATCGTCCTTCTTCGCGACGGTCGCCAGAAACCTCTTGAGATCGGCGGCCGCTGAATCGGTCAGGCCGGGCGGCGTCGCGCGGTTGTCGCGGGCATAGGTCAGAAGCTGCGCCATCACGTCGTTGGCGCGGATCAGGACATCGACGAGCTCGATCGTGACGCCGATCTGCTGCGACCGCAGCCGGTCCATCACCGCTTCGAATTCGTGGGTGAACGAGACCAGATCGGAAAAGCCGAAGGTGCCGCCGCCGCCCTTGATGGAGTGAACGGCGCGGAAGACCGCGTTGATCTCGTCCAGGTCGATGTTCTGCGGCGACAGCCGCAGCAATCCGGCTTCGGCGACGGCGAGCAATTCGCCGCATTCATCGAAATAAGTTTGCTTGAAGCGGCTGAGGTCGTCCGAATAACCGCCGGTCATCGCCACTCAGCCCATGACCTTTTGGACGACCTGGATCAGTTTTTCCGGGTTGAACGGCTTGACGATCCAGCCGGTAGCCCCGGCGGCGCGCCCTTCCTGCTTCTTGGCGTCGTCCGATTCCGTGGTCAGCATCAGGATCGGGACCGTGCGGTGTCCGCCGCTGGCCCGGACCTGCCTGATCAGCGTGATGCCGTCCATATTGGGCATGTTGAGGTCGGCCAGGATCAGATCGACCTTGTGGCTGGCCAGCACGACGAGCGCCTGCTGTCCGTCGATCGCTTCCACGACGTCGAACCCTGCTCCGCGCAGGGTGAAGGACACCATTTCACGCATGGTCCGCGAATCGTCGACGGTCAGCACTTTCTTCTTCATTTCAGGCTCCACTCCTCAAGCCAGCCAGCCAGACCCAGATCGGTGCAGACGTCCGTCAGCACGTCCGACGGCGCCGCGATCGCGAAACGTTGTCCGGAAAAATCCGCGTGGCGGGTCGCGGCGACCAGCGCCTGCACCGCTGCGGTGCTCGCGCGCTCGACCGTGGCCGCAATCACCACGATGTCGGAATATTCGTTGAAGGCGGCCCTCAGGCTTTCGACCAGCGGCACCGCAACCGGCAGATCCAGATCGTCGGGCAGACTCAGGGTCACTTTCCCGGCGTCGTCTTCCGAATGAACGAGGGGCAGCAGATCGGCCAACTTCCTGTTTTTCCACAAATCAATCGCGTCAGCGGAATGCTGACGCGGGGCTTCACGCGCCAAGACCCGGCCAGTCGAAAATTCGATCGGGCATCGAATCGGAAGGCGCGGATCGCCCCGTCCCTACCGGTCTGTTACCAGATCGTTCGGAGTAGGTCTACCGGCAAAATATGACTAAAGATGTAATTTCCGAACGGCCTTATGCCCTTCAGGGGCGCCGCGCCGCCCGGCGCCGGCGAACGAAGTCCCCCAGTTCCATCCAGGGCGCCGTGTCCCAGTAGCCGCTCGCGCGGCCGGAGGGAGACGGAACGATGAAGAGTTCGGCGCCGAAAAGGGTCTCCTCCTGCCTGCCGTAACTGACCGAGGCCCGGCGGAAGAAGTTCTTGCCGGCATGCTTGCTGTCGAACGCCACGGCGGCGGGTCGGTAGCGCTCGATCTTCGCGATGAATCCGGAAATGTCGAAGCAGTTCTTCGTCAGTTCCTGGTCGCTTCCCCACTCCGTCTTGCACAGGTCGGTGAGCCCAAGGCCGTAGTCGAGTACCTGCGCGTATTCGGCAGGCTTGAGCAGGCGGGGCGTCAATCCGGTGAGATGAAGCGTCGGCCAGAACCGGTTTCCGGGTCTGGCGTAATAGGCCTGCTCCTCCTTCGAGGTCCGGCTTGGCGCGGTGCCGCAGAGAACGAGGTCGAGACCGGGAGCGAGGACGTCAGGGAGGATCATGGCCGTCAAAATTCGATATGGGAGATAAAGGATGCCGTCATGTCGTCGTCGTGATCAACCGCGAGGGGAGAAAAACGGTCTACACCCGTGGTACAGGGCCGAACCTGAACTTTCGTATGGAAAGTCGCGCCACTGGGTAAGGTTTGAATAACTTTTTATGATATAGCTCGGGATGACTCGTACCTCAGGATTGCTTCGCATGCGTATTCTGCTCGCCGACGACCACAACATGGTTCGGGATGCGCTGAAAAGCTATATCGAGCGGTTGGAGCCTGAGGCCCAAATCGTTTCAGTGGAAAGCTTCGATGCCGCATTTGTCGAGGTCGAGCGGGACGGTGCTTTCGCGCTCATCATACTGGACCTGCGAATGCCGGGCATGGACGGGCTGAACGGGTTGCGGCGCATGCGCGAGCATCTGCCGAAGGTCCCCATCGTCATCATGTCCGGCGGCGCCAGCCACGAGGATGTCCGTAACGCGATCGACATGGGCGCCCAGGGCTTCCTGCCCAAGACGCTGACCGGCCCGGCGCTGGTTTCCGCAATCCGGCTCATCATGGCGGGAGAGAAGTTCGTCCCGTTCGGGGCGATCGACGCGCCCGCCAGCGACCCCGCCGACGCCGACAGCCACACGCCGCTGACCCAGCGCGAGCGCGAGGTGCTCCAGTACCTCGAGAAGGGCTGGTCCAACAAGGAGATAGCGCGGGCGCTGGAACTTCAGGAGGTCACGATCAAGCTTCATATTCGCGGCATCTGCCGCAAGCTTGGCGCGAAGAACCGCACCCAGGCGGCCCTGCGGGCGCAAGAAGCCCGTCTGGGTCACTGAACGGCGGACGGATCGCGAAATGAACGGCGCGAGATGAACATTGCCGATCCGGCCGCACTGACGATCGCGCTTGCGGTCGCCCTGGCAGTCGCCATCGCCCTGGCGATCCGGCTGCGGCGCCGGATCTCGACGGTCGAGCGCCTCTACCGGACAGCCCGTCAGGCCGAGGCCACCGCCTTGGAAGAATGCGCGAGGCTCCGGCAGGCGATCGATTCGGTCCCGGCCGGGCTGGTGCTTCTCGACCGCGACGAGCGGGTCGTCCTGGCCAGCGCCGGCTATGGCGAGACCTGCCCCGGACTGGCGGGCGTCGTGACGCCGGGAGCACGATTTCCCGAGCTTGCCCGCAGTCGAGAAGGCGCCGTCAGGCACCTCCGCGCCGAGAACGGACCTTGGGAAGAGACGCTCGGTGACGGCAGGGTCCTTCTGGTGGACGAGCGCCGGACAGCCGACGGCGGAACGGTCAGCCTGTTCACCGACATCACGGCGCAGAAGCAGGCGGAACACCTGCTGCGGCACCGGCTTACCGCCCTGGAGGCGTCGATCGACGGAGTCGCCATCCTCGATCAGGCAGGCACCTTCACCTATCTGAACGACAGCCACGCGCGCCTGCATGGGTTCGAGGACGCCCGCGAGCTGCTGGGGCGGAGCTGGCTGTCGCTCTATGCGGCCGACGAGCGCATGCATCTTCAGTCCGACGTGCTGCCCAGCCTGTATGATGCCGGACGGTGGCAGGGCGAACTGGTCGGCCGACGACGCGACGGCACGACCTTCAACCAGGAACTGACGCTGACGTCGCTCGACGACGGCGGCATGGTCCAGATCGTCCGCGATATCAGCGAGCGGCGGAAGACCGAAGACGAGCGCACGCGCTTGAAGGAGCAGTTCCATCAGGCCCAGAAGCTGGAGGCGATCGGGCGGCTGGCGGGCGGCATCGCGCACGACTTCAACAACATCCTGGCCGCCATGATGGGCTACGCGTCCTTCCTGGTCGAGGATCTGGACGAGGCGGCGCCGGAGCACGAGTTCGCCGTTCAGCTGATGGTCGCGGGCGAGCGCGCCAAGCGGCTGGTCCAGCAGATCCTGGCATTCAGCCGGTCCGAAGGGGTCGAGCGCGAAACCGTCAACATGATCGCGGCGATGGACGAAACCCTGGCGCTGCTGCGCGCCACCTTGCCGAAATCGATCAATGTCGTGACGCGGATCGATGCGGTTTCGGCCCTGGTCCACGCCAACCCGACGCAGATGAGCCAGATCCTGATGAACCTGTGCGTCAACGGCGCCGACGCCATAGGCGCCGCTCCGGGCGAGCTGACGATCGAGATCGACATGCCTTACCTGGACGGCGGCTGCGCGGAGGGGCTGCGGGTGACCCAGATACAGGGCAGCGACCTGATCCCGGCCCGGATGGGGCCGGGAAGACGGCCCGGTTCCAGCCGGATGTGGGTGGGCGTCCTGCCGATCGATCGCGGCAGACGAGTCCGCTATGTCCGGATCGCGGTGATCGACACGGGCTCCGGCATGCCGGCCGAAGTCATGGAACGGATGCTGGAACCGTTCTTCACCACCAAGGGCATCGGCAAGGGCACCGGGCTGGGGCTGGCGGCGGTGCATGGCATCATCAGCGCCCATCGCGGCGCCATGATGATCGAAAGCATGCCCGGCGAGGGCACCCACTTCAATATCTACCTGCCGACCATCGAGGGGGAGGTAAGCGAGCTGGCGCAATTGGCCTCCAACGCGCCGCGCGGCTGCGAGCGCATCCTCATCGTGGACGACGAGGACATGGTGTCGTCGGTGCTGGCCCAAGGGCTGGAGCGGCTGGGGTATGAAGTGGCCTGCTGCATCAGTGCGGACGAGGCCCTTGAGGTGATGAGGGAAGCCCCGGACAACTGGGACATGGTCATCACCGACCAGATCATGCCCGGCATGTCCGGCCAAGAACTGGCGTTGCGGCTTCGGGCGGAGTTCCCGACACTTCCGATAATCCTGTGCAGCGGCTACAGCGATCCCGTGACCGAACTGGGCCTGGATGAAGATGAAGTCGATCATGTGCTGGTCAAGCCGATCGACACCGGCCATCTCGCGGAAACCGTGCGGCGGGTGCTGGACGCCCGCTGACCGCGCATCGACGTGCCCGTACGCTTGACCGTGCCAACCAAGAGCTTGCGTTGTTCATGGATTATCCTGACAGTCGCTTCCGCGACCGACAGGTCTCCTCCGCACAACAGAAACGATCGCACACCATGACCCAGCAGACCACCCAGGCGGACGTGACCGCAGCCTTGCTCATCATCGGCAACGAGATCCTGTCCGGCAGGACCAAGGACGCCAACCTGCCCTTCCTGGCGGAAAAGCTGAACGGAATCGGCGTGCGGCTGCGCGAGGCCCGCGTGGTACCCGATATCGAAGCGGAGATCATCGACGCGGTGAACGCACTCCGCGCCCGCTACGACTATGTCTTCACCACCGGCGGTATCGGACCGACCCACGACGACATCACCTCGGAATGCATCGCCAAGGCTTTCGGCGTGCCGCTGGAGCGCCACCCCGAGGCCGTGCGGCGGCTTCAGGAGCATTATCAGACGGACCAGATCAACGAAGCGCGGCTGCGCATGGCGAACGTCCCCGCCGGCGGCATCCTGGTGGACAACCCGATCAGCAAGGCGCCCGGCTATCAGATCGGCAATGTCTTCGTGCTGGCCGGCGTGCCCATGATCATGCAGGGCATGGTCGACAACCTGCTTCCCCGGCTGAAGGGCGGAGCGCCGATGCTGTCGCGGACGGTGAGCTGCGGGCTGGCGGAAGGCACGCTGGCTGAAGGGCTGGAAGCCGTCCAGAACCGCTACCCCGCCATCGAGATCGGCAGCTATCCCTATCTTCGCCAGAAGCAATACGGCGTCAGCCTGGTGCTACGCGGCACCGACGAGGCCCTACTGATTGAAGCAGCCGAAGCCGTCGCGGCACTGGTGCGGGACCTGGGAGGCGAGCCGGAAGTCACGACGGGCACCACTTGATGGATACCTCTGACGGACAGGAAGGACGAAATTGTTTAAGCGACCAATTGTCGCAGCTTGCCGGCGTCCTACCTACGGACTCATGCAGGCATTCGAGAAGCCATTGCTGTTCTTCCTTCTGAAGCACGTGACGAGCGGCGCTGTAGGCGGACTGGCGCTCGGCGCCGGCCTTCTGGTGCTGGACATCGCCGGGCTAAGGACGCTGGCGGGCCAGAGCGAGGATGGCATGATCGCCATCC
>DASQKT010000595.1:0-2270 GCA_035630415.1 Skermanella sp. | reverse complement strand
GGAGCGGGTGGCGGAGTGGCGCATCCGCTCGATCTGCTCGTTGATCGAGCTTTCCTTCTCGATATAGGTGTCGGTGCGCGGGACGTAGGCTTCCGGCGTGTAGTAGTCGTAGTACGAGACGAAGTATTCCACCGCGTTGTTCGGGAAGAAGCTCTTCATCTCGCCGTAGAGCTGGGCGGCCAGCGTCTTGTTGGGGGCAAGGACGAGGGCCGGGCGCTGGAGGTTCTGGATTACGTGCGCCATGGTGAAGGTCTTGCCGGAGCCGGTGACTCCCAGCAGGACCTGCTCGCGCTCGCCCTGGCTGATGCCGCTCAGCAGCTCCTCGATCGCGCGCGGCTGGTCGCCGGCCGGTACGTAATCGGACACGATCTCCAGGCGGCGTCCCCCCTCCAGCTTCGGCAGGGAGGCGCCTTTCGGCATCAGCATGGGCATGGTCATGACTGGTAAGATATGGGATCGGGGTGGAGTCTGCTACCCCCCGGATCGCATTTCGTGGGCGGTGTTCGAGTTTTGTTCGGGTAGCCGAACGGGAGCAGGTTCAGCGGGCGCGGGCGGCCATGGCGATAGCGGGTTTGCGCCGCTTCTTGCCCGGCTTCTGGTCGCCGCCGCCGATCAGCCCGCGTGCGCGGGCCTGCTCGATCCGGGCCTGGGACGACGCGACCATCATGGTGATCGCGGGCCATGCCTGCTCGGTCGCGGAACTGATGGTGCCGTCCATCTTCATGACCTCGTCCACCCAGGCCTGGAAGTCGGAGAAGCGGATGGCGCCCTTGGGCGTCTCCCCCGTGAAGCTGACCGTATCGGGAAAGACGACGATGCCGCGAACCCGGAGTATCGGAAACCGTCGCTTGAAGGCGACGTTGAGCGGCTGAAGCTCCAGCAGCGGATTGACGAAGCTGGTGGAGGAACCGCGATGGGTGATCTTCCAGGTTCGGGTGCGCTCGTTGCCGATGACGTCGCCCTTGGCCGTCGCCGCGACCGTCCCGATCAGGACGACGCTGGCCGGCAGCCGCAGGATATGGTCGATGCAGACGATCCTGCCTTGCTGATCGATGATGCGGACATCGTGCAGGCAGGGCTGGTTGAGGCCGTCCACGAGCTTGCGCAGGTTGACCCGGTCGCCCTTCACCTTGGGGGGAGGCGGCGGCCGGAATGCGTAGAGCAAGCCGAGGCCGACCACGATGAAGGCGGTGTAGACCAGGAGCTGGGTTAAGCCGATCGCATGCACAGGCCTGATGTTCCCGTCATTCCCGCAATGAAATACTGCAATAGGCTAAAATTGTATCATAATAGCTAGGTTCGTGTCGATAGAGTATAGGGCGCTTGGCTGACCTTGGGCGCATCCACCGCCTATCCGGGTTGCGCCGCCGACGCTTGCCACATTCCGGCGCGCGGCGTAGGGTCTCGCCCGCAATAACCTGAAAAAAATCCAAGCCGGATATTATGCCATGCCGTTCATCGCCACCCGCCTGAGCAACATCAAGCCGTCGCCGACCATCGCCGTGACCCAGAAAGCCCGTGAGTTGAAGGCCGCCGGCCGCAACATCATCGGCCTGGGGGCGGGCGAGCCGGACTTCGACACGCCCGACAACATCAAGGAAGCCGCCATCGCGGCGATCCGGTCGGGCGATACGAAGTACACCGCGGTCGATGGGACTCCGGCGCTGAAGAAGGCGATCTGCGCCAAGTTTAGCCGCGAGAACGGCCTGGAGTATACGCCCGAGCAGGTGACGGTCGGTACCGGCGGCAAGCAGGTGCTCTACAACGCCCTGATGGCGACGCTGAATCCGGGCGACGAGGTGATCGTTCCGGCGCCGTACTGGGTCAGCTACCCCGACATGGTGCTGCTGGCGGACGGCGTTCCGGTCCCGGTCGAGTGCCCGGCCGCCGTCGGCTTCAAGCTTCAGCCCGCCGATCTGGAGAAGGCGATTACGCCGAAGACCAAGTGGCTGATCCTGAACAGCCCGAACAACCCGACCGGTGCGGCCTATACCCGCGCGGAGCTGAAGGCGCTGACCGACGTGCTGGTCAAGCATCCCCATGTCTGGGTGATGACCGACGACATGTACGAGCACCTGAACTACGACGGTTTCGAATTCACCACCCCGGCGCAGGTCGAGCCGTCGCTGTACGACCGGACGCTGACGATCAACGGCGTGTCGAAGGCCTATGCGATGACCGGCTGGCGGATCGGCTATGCCGCCGGGCCGAAGGAGCTGATCAAGGCGATGGGCGTGATCCAGAGCCAGAGCACCAGCAACCCGTCGTCG
>DASQKT010000594.1:0-3084 GCA_035630415.1 Skermanella sp. | reverse complement strand
CTTTACTACCCGGAAGGTGCGGCAGGCTGGGAAAAGGCCGGGCTGAAGCTCGCCCCGCTCCGGCCGGCGCCGGTCGGAGTTCCTTAAGGTGCCGGGGTTCC
Organism: Skermanella sp.; assembly: GCA_035630415.1. Taxonomy (GTDB): domain Bacteria; phylum Pseudomonadota; class Alphaproteobacteria; order Azospirillales; family Azospirillaceae; genus Skermanella. Next base: position 2,983 of record DASQKT010000594.1, on the reverse strand, counting down.
TTAAGGTGCCGGGACTCCCTAAGGTGCCGTCATTCCATATGGCTGGCGATGGTCCGCGCCAGGGTGCCCAGCCGCCGCTCGACGATCACAGGCTGCTCGCACAGAGCGCCCAGCGAGCGCTGGCGCTCCTCGATGATGCGGCGCTGCCACGCGAGCTGTTCGGTCAGTTCCTTCATTTTCGCCGCGTCCTGGGGCTGCGCCGCGCGGACGCGGTCGAGTTCCCCGAGGGTGGCGTTCATGTTGCGGAGCTGTTCCTGCTGGGCGCGCGAAAACCGGCGGATACCGTCGATCGCCTTGCCTCGCGTCCGGTTCGCCTCGTCGAAGATCCCGGCGAACAGCATGGTCAGCGTCTGTTCGCGGTTGTCCTTGAGCGATTCGGCGAAGCTGTCCACGGCCTGGGTCGCCTCCTCTTCCGGCACGGAGCGGGAAGCCGCCCGCGTCGCAAGGGACGCCACGTCATGGTTGTCCGTCCAGGTCTTGAGATAGTCGTCGATCGGAGGACCGGCCCAGATCGACGCCGCCGAAAGCGTCGGCACGAACACCTGGACGCACGGCCAGTCCGGCGGCGTCTCGACACGAGGCTGAGCCCCGGCAAACCCTGTAAGTGCCGTCAGGACGATCGTCGAGGACAGGAGAGGCCTGATGGTACGCCAGAAACGCATTTCGTTCCCCAAAGTCGCTTTTGTTGCCGTTTTCCGTCGTCGCCCGCCGCAGCCGCGCTGCGCGATAGATAGTTCACAAAGGAAGTATACACCGATGTCTCGCCTGATTGCGCTGCTGATCGTGCTTCTGCTGCCGGTCTTTCCGGCCTATGCCGCCACCCGCGCCGCCGTTTTCGAAATCGAGTTGCAGGATACCAGCGGCGAGTCGAACACGCCTGCCCAGGCCGAACGCATCAGGGCCACGACGGAAGCGCTTCGCAACGAGCTTGCGGAAACCGGCAAATATGAAACGATCGATCTGAGCGCGGACCGCGACCGGATAGCCAAGCTCGGCTATCAGCGGTCCTGCGTGACGTGCTTCATGGATGTGGCCCGTGAGCGGGGCACCGATGTCGCCGTGTTCGGAACGGTCAACAAGATCAGCACGCTGATCCTCAGCATGGAGATCAAGGTGCTGTCGGTCGAGACGGGCAAGGAAGTCGCGCGCGGCGTGGCGGACATCAGGGGCGACAACGACCGCGCTTGGCTCCGGGGGATGCAGTGGCTGGTCCAGCACCGGATAGCGGCACCGGATACGGCAAGCGGCGCGCCGAAGTGATCTTGCGGCGCGCCGGCTTCAGCCGTTTCCCGAAGGTTCGATCTATTGCTTCGTACCGCCGCCCTGGGTGGTAGGCTCCGGAGGACGCTCCCCGGTGCCGATGGTGCCCTGGCGCTGTGCGGGAAGCGAATTGGCGTCGTTGCCCTTGGGTCCGAAGTCGAGGCCGCCCTGGCTGGTCTGTCCCGTCGCGGCCTTGGCCTCGTCCTCGGCGGACGGAGCGCCCGTTCCCGACAGCTTGCCGCTCTGGTTCGCCGGCTTCTCCGCGCCCTTGTCGGCACCCATGGCGCCCTGGCGTTCCTGCATCAGCGTCCCCGTCGGGTTGCTCTGCTGAGCCGAAGCAACCGATACGGCGCCGAGGGTCATTGCCGCGGCGAATGCCATCGTGACGCCTGATTTGACGAGTTTCATGAACTTCCTCCGGAGGTTTTTATGGTTCGCGATGGACCACTCCATCGATATCGACAATCAACAGGCCGCAAGCGGTTTCATCACGAACGGCCGAGTGCCGCCGCATGCCGGATACTGATATAATTGGCACAAAATACCGGGAGGACACCGAAATGAAGAAATCTGCCATCGCTCTGACCGCGGCGCTGATGATGGCGGCGGCTCCGGCTTTCGCCGCCGACCCCAACGATCCGAGCGACTACCCGACCACCGCGCGCGTCGATTACGTGATCGGCTGCATGGCGAGCAACGGGCAGACGCACGAGGCGATGGAGCGCTGCTCGTGCAGCATCGACCACATCGCCAAGAACATCCCCTACAACAGCTTCGTCCAGCTCGAGACGGTCCGCAGAATGCAGGACATGCCGGGCGAACGGGCCATGCTGTTCCGGGGCGTCGGCTGGATCAAGGACTTGCAGGACCGCTTCCGTCTGGCGCAGGTGGAAGCCGATCTGGAGTGCTTCCCGGACCAGTGATCGACGACGGGGGCGCGAGGAGCGGGCTTCGGCCCCTCCCCGGCGCGTCCGTCGCGTTTCAGCTCGGCCGCGTTTCAGCTCGCCGGCTGCGGGGTGACCTGCCAGTCGCCCGTATAGGTCTGGTCCTTGCTGTCCACCACCTCGGCCTTCAGGTCCCCCGCCGCCTTGGGCGTGAAGGTGAAGTGCAGGCTGGGGTCTTCGCTCAGCGAGATGTCGGTTTCCACGTCCATGACAGGCTGTCCGGCGTAGCTGACCTTGATCGAGCGGATGAAATAGGGCGGCACATAGGTGCGTGAGATCTGGTCGAACTGCATGCCGCTATGGTTGGGATGGCTGACCAGCAACTGGGCCGTGACGTCGCCGCCGGCCGGCACCGACTGCGGCAGGTTCAGCTTCATCTTGCCGAGCCTCGCCATCGCCTGCTCCGGATTCTTCATGGCGGGCGCCGAACAGCCGCCGGCCGCCTTGACGTAGCGCTCGGCGCTGAACAGCCGGCCGTCGGTCGTTTCCGCCACGGCGTGGATCAGCGTGTATTCGTTGACGCGGACCCGCGTTCCGATGCTCAGGTTCCTGTGTCCGGCTCCGGCGGTCTCGTCATAAAGATGGAACTTGCCGGCCAGCGGCACCGGGTTGCCATCGATCAGCAGAGTCAGCGTCTTGATCGACCAGCCGGCATCGGCCGGCAGCGCCGCCTTGACGGTGACCGGCACCAGCGCCGCGTCCTGCGCCCTGTAGGGCGCATCGAGCGACAGGAACGCGCTGCCGTCCTCGATCGTCCGGCCGGGGAAATAGACTTCGCG
>DASQKT010000593.1:0-3659 GCA_035630415.1 Skermanella sp. | reverse complement strand
CGCACGGCGATCTCGTGCTGCGGATGGCTTTGCAGACCGGGGTACAAAACCTCCGCGACGCCGGGATGCCCTTCGAAGTAGCGTGCGATGTCGAGCGCGTTCGCCGAGGCGGTGCGGACCCTCGGAAAGAGCGTTCGCATGCCGCGCAGCAGCAGCCAGCTTTCGAACGGCCCGAGCACGGCGCCGAGGTTCTTGCGGACCGATTTGACGCGGTTCCAGTGATCGTCGGCGGCGGCCGTTACCAGTGCGCCGGCGATCACGTCGCTGTGGCCATTAAGGTATTTGGTGCCGGCATGCATTACGTAGTCGGCGCCGAACGCCAGCGGCCTGGTAATGACGGGGCTCGCGGACGTGCTGTCCACGGCAAGGCGGGCGCCTGCTTTATGCGCGATGTCGGACGCGGCCTGGATGTCGGTGACGTCCCATAGCGGGTTGCTCGGCGTTTCCAGCCAGACCAGCGCCGTCTTGCCCGGCCGCACCGCCTTGGCGAGGGCGTCGAGGTCGGCGCTCTGGACGAACTCGACATCAAGGCCCCAGGTGCGGGCGAAATCGTTCAGCCAGTTGCGGAGCGACCAGTACATGACGCTGGGCGCCACGACATGATCGCCGGGCTTCAGCGACATGAACAGCGCCGTGGCTGCCGCCATGCCGGAGGAAAAGACCAAAGCCCCCTGCCCGCCTTCGAGCGTGTTCAGCAGCGCTTCGACCTGATCATATGTCGGATTGTCGGCCCGGCTGTAGACGCGGCCCGTGGTGTCGTAGCTGTTGTCGGCGTCCCGCAGAAACGTCGTGCTGGGATGGATCGCGGGGACGATCGCGCCGGTCTTCTCGTCGATCCAGCCAAGGGCGTTCGCCGCAAGGGTTTCAGGCTTGAGGCTGTCGGGCTTGCCGGCCATGGCGGGAAATCTCCGGAATGTATTTTAAGGACTTGAGTCGGGGGGACGCGGTGGCTGGTCCTGTGAGAAAGCGACCACCGCGTCCAGCCTCGCTACTCCTTCAACTTCTTGGTCAGCAGTTCGTTCACCAGGGCCGGGTTGGCCTTGCCCTGCGTCTGCTTCATGACCTGACCGACGAAGAAGCCGAACAGCTTCTCCTTGCCGCCCTTGTAGTCGGCGACCTTGTCGGGGTTGGCTGCCAGCACGCCGGCGATGGCGCTGTCGATAGCGCCTGTGTCGGTGACCTGACGCAGGCCCTTTTCCTCGACGATCAGGGCTGCGGGCTTGCCCGTCTCGACCATCTCGGCGAAGACGTCCTTGGCGATGCGGCCGCTGATCGTGTTGTCGGAAATCAGGTCGATCAGGCCGCCCAGGTTCTCGGCGGAAACCGGGGACTGGTCGATGCCCTTGCCCTGCTTGTTGAGCGCGCCGAACAACTCGCCCATCGTCCAGTTGGCGGCAAGCTTGGGATCGCGGCCCTTGGCCACCGTCTCGTAGAAGGCGGCGCTGGCCCGTTCCGCCACCAGAACGCCGGCGTCATAGGGCGACAGCTTGTAGTCGCTGATGAAGCGGGCCTTCTTCTCGTCCGGCAACTCCGGCAGGGCCGCCTTGATGGCGTCCACCCAGTCCTGCTCCAGTTCCAGCGGCAGCAGGTCGGGATCGGGGAAGTAGCGGTAATCGTGCGCTTCTTCCTTGCTGCGCATCGAGCGGGTCACGAACTTGGTCGTGTCCCACAGGCGGGTTTCCTGAACGATGGTCCCGCCTTCTTCCAGCACTTCGATCTGGCGGCGCGTTTCGTACTCGATCGCCATCTGGACGTAGCGGATCGAATTGACGTTCTTCGTCTCCGTCCGCGTGCCGAGAGGGCCGCCGGGGCGGCGGACCGAAACGTTGACGTCGCAGCGCATGGAGCCTTCCTCCATGTTGCCGTCGCAGGTACCGAGATAGCGCAGAATCGCGCGGAGCTTGCGGACATAGGCGGCGGCTTCCTCAGCCGAACGCATATCCGGTTCCGAAACGATCTCCATCAGGGCCACGCCGGATCGGTTCAGGTCGACATAGGTCTTGCTGGGATGCTGGTCGTGCAGGCTCTTGCCGGCGTCCATCTCCAGGTGGAGACGGGTGACGCCTACCGTGCGCGACGAGCCGTCCGGCATATCGAGGACGATTTCGCCCTTGCCGACGATCGGCTGCTGGAACTGGCTGATCTGGTAGCCAGAGGGCAGGTCGGCGTAGAAGTAGTTCTTGCGGTCGAATACCGAGAACAGGTTGATCTGGGCCTTCAGGCCGAGGCCGGTGCGGACCGCCTGCTCGACGCAGTACTCGTTGATAACCGGCAGCATTCCGGGGAACGCGGCATCGACGAAGCTGACCTGGGTATTCGGTTCGGCTCCGAACTGAGCCGAGGCGCCGGAGAACAGTTTCGCGTTCGAAACGACCTGGGCATGCACTTCCAGCCCGATCACCACTTCCCAGTTGCCGGTCTCGCCCTGGATCAGACTGGTCCCTTCAATCACAGACGTCATGGTCCAATTTCCTCAATAACGGGCGGAGACGAAAGGCGGCAAGGCGGTGAAGTCGGCGGCGTTTTCCACCACGCCGGCCACCTTCAGGACGGTGGCCTCGTCGAACGGACGGCCGAGGATCTGAAGACCCAGCGGCAGGCCGTCGGACGCCAGACCGGCCGGCACCGAGATGCCGGGCAGGCCGGCGAGCGACGCCGGCACGGTGAATACGTCGTTCAGGTACATGGCGATCGGATCGTCCATGTTGGCGCCGATCTCGAAGGCGGTGCTGGGTGCCGTCGGCGTCAGGATGACGTCGCACAGCTTGAACGCTTCCTCGAAGTCCTGCGCGATGCGGGTTCGCACCTGCTGAGCCTTGCGGTAATAGGCGTCGTAGTAACCGGCGGACAGGACGTAGGTGCCGATCATGATGCGGCGCTTGACCTCCGCCCCGAAGCCCTCGGCGCGGGTGTTCTCGTACATCTCCTTCAGGTCGCCGCCCTCGACCCGCAGGCCGAAGCGGACGCCGTCATAGCGCGCGAGGTTGGAAGAACATTCCGCGGGTGCTACGATGTAATAGGTCGCCAGCGCGTACTTGGTATGCGGCAGGCTGATCTCCACCGGTTCGGCGCCCGCGGCCTTCAGCCAGTCGATGCCCTGCTGCCACAGCTTCTCGATCTCCGCCGGCATGCCGTCGACGCGGTATTCCTTGGGAATACCGACCTTCAGGCCCCGGATGTCGCCGGTCAGCGCCGCTTTGAAATCGGGCACGGCCATATCGACGCTGGTCGAGTCCTTGGGATCGAACCCGCACATGGAACCGAGCATCAGCGCCGCGTCGGCGACCGTGCGGGTCATCGGACCGGCCTGATCGAGCGACGAGGCGAAGGAGACGATGCCCCAGCGCGAGCAGCGCCCGTAGGTCGGCTTGATGCCGACGATGCCGACGAACGACGCCGGCTGACGGATCGAACCGCCGGTGTCGGTGCCGGTCGTGGCCATGGCGCAACGCGCGGCCACGGCGGCGGCCGAACCGCCCGACGAGCCGCCGGGGACCAGCTTCCGCGACCACTGCCATTCCTGAACCGGGCGCGGCTGGCGGATCGCCGCCGTGACTTCCGCCAGGAAGCCGGCGTCGGTCTCGGCGGCGTCGCGCTGGACCAAGGTGCCAGGGCTCCACGGGCTTATTACGGGACCGAAATAACTGGTCACGTTGGAT
>DASQKT010000592.1:0-6725 GCA_035630415.1 Skermanella sp. | reverse complement strand
CAAGGATGCCCAGCACCGTGAAGGCCGCCCCCACGCCGGCCATCGCCCCGACCCACCCCGCCAGCGGGTAGGCCACCAGCCAGCAGGCATGGCTGAGGGCGAACTGAGCCGCGAACAGGGAAGGCCGGTCTTCGGCATGGGCGGATCGCCGCAGCAGCCGCCCGGTCGGTGTCAGCACGGCCGAGTTGGCAGCTCCCAATGCCGCCCAAACCGGCAGCAGTAGCGGCAATCCGGCGGTCACCCGCGCCGGCAGCATGCCGCTGGACAGGATCACCGCCATCACAAGCGTCCCCGCCGCCAGCGTCCAGGCGCCCGCCAGCATGACGGAACGGTCGGACGCCCGTTCCAGCAGGCGCGGCAGCAGGAACGCCACCGCCATCGACCCGGCGCCATAGGCGGCCAGCACGACCGCGACATCGGCGTCGGTCCCGCCCAGCAGCGCACGGACGATCACGACCGTATTGACGATGACCATCGCCCCAGCGGCGGCAACCGCGCCGTTGAGCGCCAGCAGGCCTTGCAGGCGCGGCGTCTTCAGGTAGATCCGGATGCCGCGCGTGATCCTGTCGTAGACCCCGCCTTCCCGCTCCGCCGGGTTGGCCGGGACAGGCAGCGCCACGGAACCGACCAGCATGGCAGACCCAAGGAAACCCACGACCGTGCCCGCGAACAGGTCGTGGTAGCCGATGACAGCCAGCAGGGCCGCCGCCAAAGCGGGGCTGGCGAGGCTTTCCAGATCGTAGGCCAGCCGCGCCAGCGAGAGCGCCCTGGTATATTCCGCCTCATCCGGCAGTACGTCGGGAATGGTCGCCTGAAAAGTCGGCGTAAAGGCAGCGGAAGCCGACTGAAGGGCGAAGATCAGGACGTAGACCTGCCAGACCTCCGTCACGAACGGCAGCGACAGGGCGATGGCGGCCCGCACGAGGTCCATGGCGACCAGGAAGGCCCTCCGGGGCAAGCGGTCCGCAAAAGCCCCGACGACGGGCGCCACCCCGACATAAGCCACCATCTTGATCGCCAGCGCCGTCCCCAGCACCGCCCCGGCGTCGGCGCCGGCCAGATCATAGGCAAGCAGGCCGAGCGCCACCGTCAGCAAGCCGGTACCGACCAGGGCGATGACCTGCGCCGCGAACAGGTGGCGGTACGTGCGGTTGGTCAAAGGCGAGAGCATGGCAGGCCCCGGAGTTAGTTCTAGGATACTGGCATCGAACAGACTAACGGGTATACCGGACAACGGTCGGGACACTATTCTCCTGAAGAGGACCCGGTCAAGCCGGCCAGCCGCAACAGTGTCCGCGAGAGTGCCCAAAGCCAGCACGAATTTCCGTACGATCGATCCTTTAGAAAGGTGCATCCACCACCGGACGCTTCGGATCGAATTGGTCAACGCGCGCCGGACGTCGATAGAGCGGCAGATGGTCGCAACTGGTCACGGCGGATGCCATGTCGCCCCACACATGCCTGCGCAACAGTCTGTCTGCCGCTGAAAAGTCAAGTCGGCCAGTTAGCGGATCAATCGCGGATAATTGGTTTTGAAATAATTCTGCACTCGAATGAGCAAAATTAAACCTCATTGGAGATCTTATTCTTGGAAGAAACAAGCAGACTTTATAGTTTTTCATGAACTTCGCGCATCTCTTGAGATTTATGACTTTCGACCACACACGCGGGCACGCCAAGATTATTTTTACATTCCTGGCACCGAAACCAATGGCTAAGCGAGGCCCTCTTGACCACAAAATTCTTGGGGTCTATGCCATGAGTCACAAGATTGCGATTTACTCGCATTCGCCTCAAGGACACTCCAAGGGCGGGATGGAAGTTGCACTGCATGGCCTGAAGCCCGGAAAGCAATTGGCCGGGGGTCACCGTCAAGAAGAAGGCCGGGTCAGATGCCCGCCCGGCCACGCCAGCCCGGCGGGATGCGGCTGCGGCAGACGTCCGGAGGAAGTCTATGAGTGGGTACAGTGACATGAGCAAATCGCCGATAGCGTCACGGCTGCCCGGACGCCTGCGGCTGCGGGCGCCGGAACTGCGCCAACGCCGGTTCAACGAGGCCCTTGTGGCGGAGTTCAGCGGCTGGGACGCCGTGCTGTCCGTGGAAGGCAACGGGGCCGCCGGCAGCATTCTGCTGCGTTACGACGCCAGCCGCGTCGATCCCGCCGGCATGGAGGCACGCGTTGCCGCGAGGCTGAGTCCTCCGGCCGGCGCCGGCCGGTCCGAAGCCTCTCCTGAATTTCCGTCCGAAACGCCGGACGTTCCGGCCGCCGGCTCCGTCCTGTGGCCCCTGAACCGCCCGGCCAAGATCGGTATGCTGGCCAGTCTGACGGCGTCGATGCTGGCGCTTACCGTGGGCAAGAAGCCCCACGCCGTCCTCGGGGCGCTTCATTTGGCCTTTCTGATGATCCACCTCGCCAACCACCGCAGGAAGTTGCTCCAGTAGTCCGAAAATGAACGCTCCAACACCCGCTTCACCTTTGGACGAGACGCACCCTCTCCTGCGCTTCGCCACGCTGCTCCGGATCGCCCACCATATTCCCGGCCGCGTGCGGCTGAAGCTGGCGGTCGAAAACGGTTCGGGGCTGATCGACGCCGCCGCCGAGGCGAAACGCTTCATCCGGTCGGTCACCGGCGTACCCGGCATCCGCGCGGTCAGCCTCAATCCGCTGGCGCTGTCCTGCGTCGTCGAATACGACCCGGCGCTCATTTCTCCCTCGGTTTGGAACGATCTGGCGGCCGGAACCCGATCCACCGCAGCCGAGGCCCTCCTTCAGGCAATCGCCACCGCCGCCAGGACGGCGGACTGATGCCTGCCCGGCGGGCCACGGCCCGCCTCAACTCCGCTGGAAAGCAACCATTATGCTTCCTCTACTCACCTTCGCCTCGGGATTGATCGCCGGCATCGTCGGTGTCCGTCTCGTGAAGTCCGTCACGGCTCCGTCCGGCCCTCGCGCCGCCGCCACGGCGCGGCTGGGAACGATCGGCGACAAGGCCCAGACCGGCCTGCGTCAGGCGACCGTTTCGGGTTTGACCGTCATCGAGAAATCATCGGCCAACCTGCGCGCCAAGCTGACGCCGGTACCTCCAGCGCCGGCGCAAGACCCGACGCCGGACGAGCCGGAGGCCCAGGTTGCCGAGGAGGCCGAGGCTTCCGAGGAAACCGCGCCGCCGGCCGAGGCGCCCGCGTCCCCGGAGGCGAGCCGTGAAACGCCCTAAGCGCGGAGCGGCGGGCGCAGCAACCGGAGAGCTTCCCGGAGCCTTCGCACGTGGTTTCGTCGCGACCGCCCTGCTCGCCACCTTGCAGGATCGCCCTGCACCCGGCGCGGCGCCGCTTCCGGGGCGGAGCATCCTGCGTCACGCCATCCAGGGCGGAACCGCGCTGGCCGCCGGCTCGGTCGCGGCGGACGCCTTGCTGCGCCGGGACTACGTGCTGGCCCTGGCGGCCGCGACGGCTGGAGCGGCCGGCGTACTGGCCGCCGAGTACCTGCTGAACCCCGCCGGAGAGAGCGCCGGCGATCGACGTGTTGAAAAGGAGAACGGCCATGGCCGCGAAGAAGAATAAGAAGTTCAAGAAAGCCATGCGCCGCCTGGAGCGCCGGATGAAGGGCGGCAACGGTCAGAATAATGTACGGGGCAACGGCCAGACGCCCGGTGTGCTGGGCGGCCTGTCGCAACTGCTGCCTTCCCGCCGTTCCGAACAGTTCCTGCTCGGGGCCACGATCGGCGCGGCGGCGGCCTATGTGCTTGCCGACGACGAGTTGCGCGGCAAGCTGATCAAATCAGGGATCAAGCTCTATTCCAGCCTGATGGGCGGATTCGAGGAAATGAAGGAACAGGTCGCCGACATCCAGGCGGAAGTCCAGGCCGAACAAAACGGCGCCGCATGACCTTTACGTCCTGGTTCCTGGCCGTGGACATCGTCCACGACATGCCAGGACGGCTGCGCTTGCGCTACCGCCGCCGGCCCGAGGCGCCCGACGACCGGGAGGCGCTGGAATACGCGCTCGCCCGCATTCCCGGCGTAACGGGCGTCCGGATCAATCCGCGCGCCCGCTCGGTGGTCGTGACATACGATCCGGACCTGTCCGGCCCGAACGCTCTTCGGAGCGCCGTCGTCGGCCTCGCCGCTCCGGTCGCGGCGACTCCCTTCGAGGCGACGAGCGTCACGGGAAAGGCGCTGGCCAGGAAGAGCGCCCCGGCCGGCGACGGGAAGGCCGCCGTGCTGGCAAGCCTCGCGACGCTGCTGGGAACCGGCTTTCTGCCCTGGGCGGTCCGCCTTCCGGTGGCCCTGGCGGCGGCGGTACCGCTGCTGAAACACGCCGCCGCCGACTACGCCGGCAACGGCGTGACCTCCCATGTCCTGGAAGGGATGGCGGTTTCCATCTCCCTGGCGCGGGCCGACTATACCGCCGCCAACACGACCACCTTCATGCTGGCCCTGGGCGAGCATCTGGAGGAGTCGATCGCCCGCCGTTCGGACGAGCTTCTGAAGCACCTGCTGCGTCCATCCAGCGACGAAGTCTGGGTCATGCGCGGAGACGAGGAAATCCTTGTTCCCGTCGATACCGTCGAGGTCGGCGAGACGGTGATCGTCGGCACCGGGTCGATCATCCCGATCGATGGGACCGTGCTGGGCGGCGAGGCCACCGTCAACGAGGCGGCGATGACCGGCGAGAGCGTTTCGGTGGTCAAAGGCCGTGGAGCGGTGGTGCTGTCCGGCACGCTGGTCGAGGAAGGCCGCCTGTCGATCTATGCCGAGCAGGTCGGCGGGCGTACCGCCGCCGCCCGCATCGCCGAATATGTCGAACAATCGCTTCTCGCGAAGAGCGAGGCGCAGCTCGAAGCGGCCCGGATGGCCGACCGCCTCGTTCCCACCGTGCTGAAGCTGGCCGGGGCCTCGTATCTGATTTCCGGCGATTGGCGGCGCGCCGCCTCGGTCCTGCAAGCGGATTACTCCTGCGCGCTCAAGCTGGCGACGCCGGTCGCCTTCAAGTCGGCCATGTACGGCGCCGGCCGCTGCGGCATCCTGGTCAAGGGAGCGGGCGCACTGGAACGGCTGGCCCAGGCCGACACCTTCATCTTCGACAAGACCGGCACCCTGACGACCGGCCTGCTCGAAGTAACGGATTCCATCACCTTCGACGCCAGCTATTCACCAGAGGATCTGATCTGCCTGGCGGCGTCGGTCGAGGAACACTACGCCCACCCCCTGGCGCTCGCGGTGGTCACCGCCGCCCGCGCGATACACCATCATCACCATTTCGACCACCAGGAAGTCCAGTTCATCGTCGCCCACGGCGTCGCCAGCGTCATCGACGGCAAGCGGATCGTGGTCGGCTCCCGCCACTTCGTCCAGGAGGACGAGGGGATCGACATCTCGGCCCATCGGGACGTCGTGGACCGTCTCTATAAGGACGGCAAGACCCTGCTGTTCATCGGCTTCGACGGCCGGTTGCTGGGCATCCTGGCGCTCAAGGACAGCGTGCGCGAAGCGAGCGGCGAAACCATCCGGCGTCTGCGCGACCTGGGTGCCCGGAAAATCCTGCTGCTGACCGGCGATCACTGGGATCGCGCCGCCGAACTGGCGGACCAGCTTGGACTGGACGGCTTCCATGCCGAACTGATGCCGGCGGACAAGGCGAAGATCATTGAGGAACTGAGCCTTGAGGGCGCCCGTATCGCCTTCGTCGGCGACGGCATCAACGACGCTCCCGCCCTGGCCGGCGCGCATGTCGGCATCGCGATGCAGAAGGGGGCCGACATCGCCCGCTTGACCGCCGACGTCGCCCTGCTGGAGGACGACATAGCGCGGGTGGCGGATGCCAAGGCCGCTGCCAACGCGGTGATGGAGCTGATCGCCGCCAATTACCGTCTGACCGTGGGACTGAACACCGGAATCCTGTCGGCCGCCGCCCTGGGATTGCTGTCGCCGATCGCGACGGTCGTGCTGCACAATGGTACGACCATCAGCATCCTGCTGAACGCACTGCGAAGAAGGTCGCGGGGCTGACCTCCTCCGTAGTGCGTGTATATACGTGTTAGTTTACACGTCCAGGTTGGCGACCTTCAGCGCGTTGTCCTGGATGAACTCCCGTCTCGGTTCAACGACATCGCCCATCAGGGTGCTGAAGACTTCCTCCGCCTCGTCGGCGTGGTTGACCTTCACTTGCAGGAGCGAGCGCTTGGTCGGGTCGAGCGTGGTTTCCCAGAGCTGTTCCGGGTTCATCTCGCCCAGGCCTTTGTAGCGCTGGATCGTGACGCCGTGGCGGCCGAGTTCCATGATCGCGTCGAGCAGGGCCAGGGGGCCGGTGATCGGGCGGAGGTCCTTGTCCTTGTGGGTCAGGCGTCCGATGCCGTCGTAGTTGGCCTTCAGCGATGCGGCCATGTTGTTGAGCGTGCGGGCTTCGACGCTTTTCAGCAGGTCGCGGTCGAGGATGTGGCGGTGAGTGACGCCCCGGCGGGTGCGGGCGATGATCAGGGCGTCGGTCGTCGCTTCGCCGGTCCAGCCTCCACCCAACATTCCGTCGCTGTCGCTCAGCGTGTTGAGGCGGGTTGCGATCTCGGCGGCCTTGGCGCCGGCGCGTTCCGGGTCGTTCAGGAAGGCGATGTCGAAGGCGCCGGCGATGGCGGACTGCTCGACCACGCGCAGGCTGCCGGCCTTGCGGGTCAGGGTTTCCATCGGGCCGCGCGCGACGCGGGCCTGTCCGACCAGCGCCTTGAGCTGA
>DASQKT010000591.1:0-19455 GCA_035630415.1 Skermanella sp. | reverse complement strand
CATGCGAACGCTCTTTCCGAGGGTCCGCACCGCCTCGGCGAACGCGCTCGACATCGCACGCTACTTCGAAGGGCATCCCGGCGTCGCGGAGGTTTTGTACCCCGGTCTGCAAAGCCATCCGCAGCACGAGATCGCCGTGCGTCAGATGACCGACGGGTTCGGCGGCATGCTGTCGATCCGAATGAGCGCCGGCACGGCAGCCGCCATCGCCGTCGCCGCGAACACCAAGGTCTTCACCCGTGCTACCTCGCTGGGTGGGGTCGAAAGCCTGATCGAGCACCGCGCCAGCATCGAGGGAACCGACAGCCCGGTCCCCGGCGACCTGCTCCGTTTGTCGGTCGGAATCGAAGCGATCGAGGACCTTATCGGCGACCTTGCCCAGGCAATCGCCATCGCTTCCAGGGGTGCATGACTTATCCCGAGAAAAGGGAATGAATAGCGTGCAATAGGGCTTGCCGAGACAGGCGCCAGTGGCTATACAAACGCCGCGCTGGATAGGTGGCCGAGAGGCTGAAGGCACAGCTTTGCTAAAGCTGCGTGGGGGAAACCTCACCGTGGGTTCGAATCCCACCCTATCCGCCACTCTCCCAATCCGAGGGGGAGGCAGTGGAAATCCACTAACGTACCGCATTCCCTTTAGTGCTATAGACTTATAATTCACCGGGCGCCCGATGCGTTTTCCGGCATGCATCATCGCGTGTGCGGTGGGCAGCTCAAAGATCCTGGCTTGTCATTGGGCGACGGTGAGCTCCATCTCCCGATCAGCTATATCCGACGGGTACCGCAGAATCATCGTCGGAGTATATTTTGCGCCGAAGTCAGACAAAACTTCTTGACCCACCTTTTTAGAATCGTTCAAAATTGTTTTCTGGTCTCACGATAGGGAGCAGGGCCGGGCGAAGTGCGGGAGGCGCCCGGTGCGGCCGACGCCCAAAGACCGTATCGGACCTGTGTGCGGGTCCGATGTAGTTATGCAGTACGAGTTGTTGCCGCAAAAAACCACAAATGACGCAGGAGGCAATGATGGACGCAGAATCCAAAGAGAGCGCAGGAAAGTGCCCGATGGGCGGAGGGAACCGCAGGCGCGGGAATCGCGACTGGTGGCCGGAGGCCCTCGATCTCGAGATGCTCCATCGGAACTCGGCCATGTCCGATCCGATGGACAGGGGCTTCGATTACGCCAAGGAATTCCAGTCCCTCGACCTGGATGCGGTGATCAGGGATCTGCACGCCTTGATGACGGATTCGCAGGAGTGGTGGCCTGCGGACTTCGGCCACTATGGCGGGCTGATGATCCGGCTGGCATGGCATAGTGCTGGCACGTACCGCATCACCGACGGGCGCGGCGGCGCCGGCGCCGGCCAGCAGCGCTTCGCACCGCTCAACTCGTGGCCCGACAACGCGAACCTCGACAAGGCACGCCGCCTGCTGTGGCCAATCAAGCAGAAGTATGGCCGGAAGATATCGTGGGCCGACCTGATGGTTTTGGCCGGCAACGTCGCCCTCGAGTCGATGGACTTCAAGACCTTTGGCTTCGCCGGCGGCCGCGTGGATGTCTGGGAGCCTGAAGAGCTCTTTTGGGGTCCGGAGGGAACGTGGCTCGGCGATGAGCGCTACAGCGGCGAACGCCAGCTCTCGGAACCGCTAGGCGCGGTGCAGATGGGCCTCATCTACGTCAATCCAGAGGGGCCGAACGGCAAGCCCGATCCGGTCGCGGCGGCCAGGGATATCCGCGAGACGTTCGCCCGTATGGCGATGAACGACGAGGAGACCGTGGCACTGATCGCCGGCGGCCACACCTTCGGCAAGACCCACGGTGCGGGCGATCCTTCCTTCTTGGGACCGGAGCCCGAGGCCGGAGCGCTCGAGGATCAGGGCCTCGGCTGGAAGAGCAAGCACGGCACGGGCTTCGGGGCGGATGCCATCACCGGCGGCCCGGAAGTCATCTGGTCACAGACACCGGTCAAGTGGAGCAATCACTTCTTCGACAACCTGTTCGCGTTCGAATGGGAGCTGACCAAGAGCCCGGCCGGTGCGTTGCAGTGGCAGGCAATCGGCGCCGAGCCGTCGATCCCCGATCCCTTCGATCAGTCGAGGAAACGGTTGCCGACCATGCTGACGACCGACCTGGCGTTGCGCTTCGATCCCGCCTACGAGAAGATCTCGCGGCGGTTCCACGAGCATCCAGAAGAGTTCGCGGATGCCTTTGCCCGCGCCTGGTTCAAGCTTACCCATCGCGACATGGGACCGACCGTGCGCTACCTAGGCCCGCTCGTCCCGAATGAGACGCTGCTCTGGCAGGACCCGGTTCCGCCGGTCGATCATCCGCTGGTCGATGAAAGTGACATCGCCGACTTGAAAGCGCGGATACTTGCTTCCGGTCTGTCTGTCTCTCAGCTGGTCTCGACGGCCTGGGCCTCGGCTTCGAGCTTCCGTGGTTCCGACAAGCGCGGCGGCGCCAACGGCGCACGCCTTCGCCTCGCTCCGCAGAAGGACTGGGAGGCGAACGAACCCGCGCAGCTCCAACAGGTGCTTCAGAAGCTCGAGGCGATCCAGAACGACTTCAATGCTTCCGCCGTCGGCAAGAAGGTCTCGCTCGCCGACCTGATCGTGCTCGCCGGAGGTGCCGCGATCGAGAAAGCGGCACAGGACGCGGGGCTGAACGTGCAGGTTCCCTTCTCGCCGGGACGCACGGATGCTTCGCAGGAGCAGACCGACGCCGAATCCTTCGCACCGCTCGAACCCAGGGCCGATGGCTTCCGCAACTATATCCATAGCTCGAAGCACCAGTTCATGCAGCCCGAGGAGGCCCTGGTCGATCGGGCGGCCTTGCTGCGGCTGACCGGGCCGGAAATGACCGTCCTCCTCGGAGGCCTGCGTGTCCTCGGCGCCAATACCGGAGGCTCCAGGCACGGCGTCTTCACCAACCAGCCCGAGACGCTGACGAACGACTTCTTCGTCAACCTGCTCGATATGAGCACGGAGTGGCAGCCGCCGAACGCCGAGGGAGTCTACGAGGGCTTGGACCGCAACACCAAGGCAGTCAAGTGGACCGCCACCCGCATCGACCTGATCTTCGGCTCGCACTCGCAGCTTCGCGCGTTCGCCGAGGTTTATGCGTGCAGCGATTCAAAGGAGAAGTTCGCAAAGGACTTCGTCTCGGCCTGGACGAAGGTGATGAACGCCGACCGCTACGATCTCGTGCGATCGCTGCATTGACGTGAAGGCTCCCAAAAGGGAGCACTCACGATCGGGCGTTGGAAGAGGGCAGGGCGGCGACTCAAGACATCTTGGCGCGCCGCCCTGGTTTCGTCAGGCGCAATGGCGGCTTGACCTTTCGGTAGCGCTCCTGGAATACCCCTAGGAATGAGGAGGGTTGCAAATTGCCGGATAGCCTGTTCGCAGATCGTGCCGCGTTGGCGGCGATATGCCGGCGCTTCCATGTCAGCCGGCTGTCTCTGTTCGGCTCGACCTTAAGAGGAACGGCGCGGCCGGACAGCGATATCGACCTGTTGGTAGAATTCGAGCTGGGGCAGGAGCCAGGTCTGATAGCACTGGGCGATCTAGAAGCCCGGTTGTCTGCCCTGGTCGGCGGACGGCTTGTGGATCTTCGCACCCCACAGGATTTGAGCCATCATTTCCGAAGCGCCGTCGTGGAAGCCGCACAGATCCAATATGCCGCCTGAAGGGCGCATCCGCGTGCTGCTTGGCCTGATATGGGTACAGGGTAGGGCTGTTCAGTTCCCCTGTGGAGAAGATGCCGGGTTTTCCACCACTCCCCAGACCGTCATGCCAAGACTTGATCTTGGCATCTCCCGGCGCCAGCCTTGCGGATGTCACGAAACTTTAGGTTGATAATTCCATGAGCGCCGAAGCCAGGAGATGCCAAGATCAAGTCTTGGCATGACGGACTTTTCAAGTCCGGGCTTGTAGTGTCAGCGATGACAGGGCTGAACAGGGCATTTCCATACGGCACTTCACAGCCCTGGGGTGCATGGTAAGTTCCATGCCATGCTGTCCTGCCCGGAAAGCCACTTGCCGGAATGTCTACCACCAGTCTCAATGACAATAGGCCGCGCATTTGCGGATACTGGGCAGGGGAACGATCCTTTATGGCCGATGAGACGAATAATGCGCCGGAAGACATGACTTCTCTCCTGAAAAGCCATAGCCTGTGGGCCTCGACTGACGGCGCGCAGGGCGAGCGGGCGGATTTGAGGAATCTCAATCTGGCTGGACGCTCCTTGTGGCGCGCCGATCTGCGCCGAGCGCTCCTCGACGGCTGCAATCTGGCGGCAGCCAATCTTGATCATTGCGATCTTCGCGGCGCTTCGATCAAGGGCGCCAACCTGTCCGGCGCTTCCCTGTGGGAAGCCAACCTGGGCAATGCAGACTTGCGCGGCACCGATCTGCGAAATGCCAAGCTGGACCACGCAGATCTCAGGGGGGCCGACATAACGGACACCAAGCTGGAGGGCGCTTCCTTCAAGTTCGCGTTGCTGGGTCAGTCCGTCTGACAGTTTATAAAGGCATGCTACTGTGGCTTGCCGTGGCTCCAGGTAACCTTCTCATCGAAAAGCGGAATGGTAGAGACAGCCATCTTTGCGCTGCCCTCCTGTACTTGCCTGGAAAACGACACGTAGACGAGGGTGTTGTTGGTCTTGTCGTAGATGCGTCGGACCGCCAGTGACTTGAAGATCAGGCTTTGACGCTCGCTGAAAATCTCGTCTCCGTTCTTGTCCGTTTCGATTTCGCCAATGGTGATCGGGCCGGTCTGTCGGCAGGCGATCGACGAGTTGGAGGGGTCCTGGAACCAGTCGCCCTTGCGCAGCCGATCGATCAGGCCACGACTGAAGTAGGTCATGTGACAGGTGACACCCTGCACTTCAGGATCGGAAATCGCCTCCACGACGATGTCGTTACCGGTCCAGTCCGTTCCGATCTTTCCGACCTCCTCGGCTGACGCAGGCACGGCGATCATGGCAAGAAGACAAAACAGAGATGTAATTCGAATCATACGATATGCCTTGGTTGATAGATTGAGCTGGGTGGTCGGCGTAACAATCTCCGGCACAGCGCCGATGACCATGATGCGGCAACAATAATCTCGGCCTTTCCTCTCATCTGGTTCGATGGATGCTCATTTCCAATGAGAGCGAACGACCATTCCGTCAGTTGGTTTCAACCGTTAGCAAACCTTGGGATGAAATTTCCGGAACTTGAACGCGTGGTTACGGTTGTAGCTCCGCAGCCATCAAGGAGACCGGGCGATGGACAAAAAGAGCGTCACCGAAACTGCGGCCGATGCGGCAAAGGTTGCCGTCGGCATAGCGGCAATGGCCGTGGACGCCCTGATGGGCGCCGACCAGACAGCGGAAAAAGACCGTAGCGGCACTGGAGATGGGGGGCGGCAGGAAACTGCCGAAGCTGGAGGATCGGATCAGCCGGCAAGCAAGATTCAAGAAGACCGGAACAATCCGGAGACGCCGCAATCCCGCGATGGCGGAGCGGGGGGCAGCGGATATGCACCTGCCAAGGGTGCAAGTCCGTCTGATGCCATCAGCGCCGAAGCTCAAAACTCCTCCGGCTCGATCAATATCAACAAAGCCAAATTCGATGAACTGGTGTCGTTGAAGCATATCGGACGGGGCCGGGCCAAACGAATCATAGCCAGTCGGCCCTTCCGGTCGGTCGAAGACCTCGCTTCTCAGGGCATCGTTCCGGCGGATACTCTGGCTGAATTGCGCAACCGACTGGCTGTTTGACACCGCTTGATGACGAACTCGGCGTCCGATCCTGTAAGATAGGCGCCGATTTCGTATCGCATCCTGCGGATAAAGGCTGTTCCGCAGTTTGGAGACGAGGATAAGGTATCCCCGTCTCCACGGCGTCTACCGCGACTTTTCGTACAGCTTCTTCGCGATCTCGAACATTTCTTCCGGTGCGTAATCCGGCGTGAACGCCGACGCGACACCGGTCAGGTCATGGATCTTGCCGCCTTCCGGATAGCCATCGACGACTTCCAGTTCTCCCGGCGGGTCACCCGGCAAGGCTTGCTCGCCATTGCCCCAGATGCCTGACATATCCTTGTAGTCATCGGGGCTGAAGCGATAAAGCCGCCTGTGAGAACCTTCGGCAAGGTATTTCTGACTTTCGGGAATGCGGTCCAGGTTGATGTTCGGCGTCGGCAGCATCTTCTCGATCTCGACACCAGTGATCTGCTTGATCGCCAACGCGTAGGCATGCGCATGCACGGACCCGCGAACCAGCAGATAGCCGCAGATTTCACGGCCCAGCGGATCGGTCAAGGTTTCGTAAACCCGCAGCTTATGCAGCCTCGCACCGCATTCCAGGTGGAAATTGTGAAGCAGATCGACAACGACGTTGCCGGTCGTGGTCACGAAATCCATGTTCCACGACGCCCCGTTGCTGTTCATCGGCATGGCGCCGCCGCCGTTGGACAGGAACGAGGCCGCAAGCCGGATATCCTGCATGTCCTCGAATGGCGCCCCAGTGATGTCGGCACCACCGGCATCGCTGCCTTCGATATCCGGACCGGCGTTCAGCATGGCGACGCCATTGCTCACCAACTCGACGTGCCCGAGTTCCTCCGCGGTGATGGCGGCAACGAGGCTGTAGAACGGCCTGAGCTTGCTTTTGCTGCGGAAATTGAAGCTCTGGAACATGTAGTTGCTCAGAGTGGACATCTCGCCGTATTTGCCGCCAAGCAGTTCCTGCAAACCGGCTGCGGCATTTGGGTCCTGCTTCTTCGGGGAAGGCAGTTCGATCTGTAGCTTGTCGACGCGCAGGAACATGGTGGTCTCCCTCCAGGGAATGTGAATCCATCTTCCAACAGCGCGATGCACAAATAGTCGTTCAATTAATTAGCGTTGATAGGCGAGTTTAATTCTTTCGAAGAGACTTGATAGTTCATAAAATAAACTAAAAGGGATTTTTCCGAAGGCAGTGCATTGGGCATAATCGCTGTCCTAGACTGCTAGGTGATGCAGCGGCAATGCCGTCTCGTAGCGGACCTGCTTGAGCGCGAAGCTGGATTTTATGCTGGCTACGCCGGCGATCCGCGTCAGGTACGTCTTCAGGAACTGCTCGTAGGCGGCAAGGTCGGGAACGACCACGCGCAGCAGATAGTCGGCTTCTCCGGTCATCAGGTAGCATTCCAGCACTTCGGGACGCTGGCGGATGGCGGCCTCGAAGGCGTCCAGCCGTTCCTCGACCTGCTTTTCCAGGGTGACGCTGACGAAGACGTTAACCGGCAGTTCCACCATCGCGGGATCGACCAGGGCGACATAGGTCCGGATCACGCCGCTTTCCTCCAGCGCCTTGACGCGCCGCAGGCAGGGGGAGGGCGACAAGCCGACGGCTTCCGCCAGATCGTTGTTGGCGATGCGGCCGTCCTTCTGGAGCCGCGTCAGGATCTTGCGGTCGATGGGATCGATTTGGGATTTTGGCATGTGCTGCCTCCACAGGCGGCTATATTAGCATAAACTGCCAAAACCATACGATTGCGCGCGGCACTTCGCAACCAACTGCCCACGCCTGAATGTTATCGTCATGCCTGTTCTTGAGCCAGGGATGCGATAGCGAGAATGGTTGACTCAACGGCCACCCAGATGACGATTGCCCGCAACGATGCCGACACCGCCGAGTGCCTGCGCGAGCTGGAAAAGAAGATCCTGTGGCTAGCCTCGTGGACGATCCACAACGCCAACCACATCAGGCCGAACCTCGACGGACTGAAGGTAGGCGGGCATCAGGCGTCGTCGGCCTCGATGGCGTCGATCATGACCGCGCTGTATCTCTCTGCCCTACGGCCCGAAGACCGGGTCGCGGTCAAGCCGCACGCCAGCCCGATCTTCCACGCGATCCAGTACCTGATGGGCAACCAAACACGTGAGAAGCTGGAGAACTTCCGGGGCTACAAGGGAGTGCAGAGCTATCCGTCGCGGACCAAGGACGTCGACGATGTCGATTTCTCGACCGGCTCCGTCGGCATGGGCGTCGCGCAGACGCTGTTCTCGTCCCTGGTGCAGGACTATCTGAAGGCCCGCAACTGGGCGCCGGACCTGCCGGAAGGCCGCATGGTGGCGCTGATCGGCGATGCCGAGATGGACGAAGGCAACATCTTCGAAGCCCTGCTCGAAGGCTGGAAGCACGGCCTGCGCAATACCTGGTGGATCGTCGACTACAACCGCCAGAGCCTCGACGCGGTGATCCGGGAAGGCCTGTGGGAGCGGCTGGAAGGCATCTTCCGCAACTTCGGCTGGGATGTCGTGATCCTGAAGCACGGCCAGATCATGCTGGAAGCCTTCAAGGAGCCGGGCGGCGAAGCCCTGCGCACCTGGATCGACAGTTGCCCCAACCAGCTCTATTCCGCGCTGACTTTCCAGGGTGGCGCCGCGTGGCGGAAGCGCCTGATGGACGACTTGGGCGACCAGGGACCCGTGTCGCGCCTGATCGAGAGCCGGTCCGACGAGCAACTGGCGCGGTTGATGGGCAACCTGGGCGGCCATGACCTGCCGTCCCTGACGGCGGCGTTCGAGAACGCCCGCAAGCACGACCGCCCCGTCTGCTTCATCGCCTATACCATCAAGGGCTTCGGCCTGCCGCTGGCGGGCCACAAGGACAACCACTCCGGCCTGCTGACGCCCGCTCAGATGGATGCCTTCCGCGATGCGCAGAACATCCGCCCCGGCCACGAATGGGACCGGTTCGAAGGCCTGCCCCTGGGCGAACAAAAGCTATCCGCCTTCCTCGACAAGGTGCCGTTCTTCGCCAAGGGACGCCGCCGCTACTTGGCCCCGACCGTCCCCGTGCCGGACGAGTTGCAGGTCCCGGTCCAGAAGGCGCTGTCCACCCAGGCCGGCTTCGGCCTCATCATGAACGAGCTGGGACGCACGAAGGGCGGGTTGGCCGACCGCATCGTGACCACCGCCCCCGACGTTACCGTCTCGACCAATCTGGGTTCATGGGTCAACCGGCGCGGGTTGTTCGCCAAGGAGGCCATGGCCGACCTGTTCAAAAAGGAACGCATCCCTTCGACCTATAGCTGGGAGTTCTCGCCCGAGGGCCAGCACTTCGAGTTGGGCATTGCCGAAGCCAACCTGTTCACGATGCTGTCGGCGCTGGGGCTGTCGCACTCCATCTTCGGCGAACGGCTGCTGCCGATCGGCACGGTCTACGACCCGTTCATCTACCGGGGCGCCGACGCGCTCAACTACGCCTGCTATCAGGACGCCCGCTTCATGCTGGTTGCCACCCCGGCCGGCGTGACGCTGGCGCCGGAGGGCGGCGCGCACCAGTCGATTGGTACGCCGCTGGTCGGCATGGCGCAGGACGGCTTGGCCTATTTCGAGCCGGCCTTCGTCGATGAGCTGGGCGTCATCATGCGCTGGGCGTTCGATTACATGCAGCGGGACGGCGAGGGCGAAAAGAACGAGCGAAACTGGCTGCGCGATGAAATTGGCGGCTCCGTCTACCTGCGCCTGTCTTCGAGGACGCAGGAACAGCCGACCCGCACCCTGAGTCCGGACATGCGGCGCGATATCATCGACGGCGCCTACTGGATGCGTCCGCCCGGCCCGAACTGCCAGTTGGTGGTGGCATATACCGGGGCAGTCGCTCCCGAAGCGATCGAGGCCGTCGGATTGATGGCGGAGGACCGGCGCGATGTCGGGCTGCTCGCGATCACCTCGGCCGACCGTCTCCACGGCGGCTGGAGCGCTGCCCAGCGGGCACGCGAACGCGGGCTGGTCCATGCGCGCTCGCATATCGAGCGTCTGCTGGAAGACGTGCCGTCCAACTGCGGGATCGTCACGGTGATCGATGGTCACCCGGCGACATTGGGCTGGCTCGGTTCCGTCCAGGGGCATCGGACTCGCGCGCTTGGCATCGAGCATTTCGGCCAGACCGGCACTGTCGCTGACCTCTACCGCCACTTTGGCATCGACGCCCAGGGGATCGTTCTGGCCGGCCAGACCGTGGCGGCGGGCAAGCCGATCCGGCACCTCCACACGATCGGCGGCGACTGACCGGCAGCCGAGACGTCTCCGGCGACTACGCCTCCCAGGCCGTCAGCATGTCGCGCAACGCTTCCGCCGCTGGCGGAAGCGACCGCCCGGCCTTGAGGACCAGCGTGATCGGCCGGCGGAGGACGGGGTTCCCGATCGCCAATGACGGAAGCTCCGCCTCCATCCTCAGTTCTATCGCGGTGGAAGGCAGGATGGCGATGCCCAGGCCCGCCCGCACCAGACCGGTGGCCGTGCTCATATAGGTCACCTCGTAGGCGGGCACGACCAAGTGCCCGCCATCCGCGAAGGCACGGTCGATCAGACTGCGGACGCTGCTGCCCTTGTCCATCAGGATTAGCGGCTCCTCGATCAGCCTGTCCAGCCTGATCTCGACGGCGTCGGCGAGCGGATGCGCGGCCGGGACGACGGCCCGCATCACGTCCTCGAACAGCGGAACGGTCTCAAGCTCGGCATCCGGTTCGATATCGCTGCCGATGCCGAAATCCACCTCTTCGTCCCGCACCGCCGCGTTGATCCGCTCGCCGACGGAATCCCTCAGCACGACCTTGATCTGCGGATGCCGCTCCTTGAAGCGCGCGATCAGCGGCGGCAGCACGGTCGCGGCGACGGAGGGCAGGGCGGCTATCCGCACGGTGCCGTAGCGGAGGTTCGCCATCTCGCGCGCATTGGCGACGACGGCGTCGAATTCCCCCAGCAGGCGTTCCAGCACCGGAAGCATCTCGCGGCCGATCCGCGTCAGCTCGACTGCGCGGGTATTGCGGTCGAACAGCTTCACGCCGAGCGACTGTTCCAGTTGCCGGATCTGCACCGTCAGCGCCGGCTGGGTCAGGTTGAGCAGGTCGGCGGCCCGAGTGAAGCTGCGGAAGCGTGCTACGACGACGAAGGACCTGACCTGCCGGAGATGCATATTCATAAAGGAATTTTATTACTGAAATTAAAACAATTCAATTCTTCTATCGGGCAAATTGCTTCATACGAAGTGCCAATAAATCCTGAATACCGCAAAAGCCGCCCCTGAAGAGGCGCCGACAAGAACCAACAAAGGAGAGGAAATGTTAGCAGCCCTTGGATTTGCGACCATCGCCGTCTTTCTGACGGCGATCATGACCAAGCGCGTGTCCGTTCTGGTAGCGCTGGTACTCATCCCCGTTTTCTTCGGTCTTCTGGCCGGCGCCGGTCCCGATCTCGGCAAGATGATGCTCGACGGCATCGCCAAGGTTGCCCCGGTCGGCGTCATGATCATCTTCGCCGTCCTGTATTTCGGCCTGATGCTCGATGTCGGCCTGTTCGATCCGATGATCAACCGGCTGATCCGGCTGGTCAAAGGCGACCCCGTCAAGGTGGCGCTCGCGACCGCCGTGCTGACCATGGCGGTCGCCTTGGACGGCGACGGCGCCACCACGTTCCTGATCACGGTCTCGGCCATGCTGCCGCTCTACCAGCGGCTCGGCATGGACCGGCTGGTGCTGTCGGGGATCGTGGCGCTGGGGGCAGGCGTGATGAACATCATCCCCTGGGGCGGCCCGACCGTTCGCGCCATGGCGGCGCTGAAGGCTGACTCCACCGTGATCTTCAACCCGGTGGTGCCCGCCATGGCCGCCGGCATCCTGTGGGTCCTGTTCGTGGCCTTCATGCTGGGCCGGCGCGAGAAGCGGCGTCTCGGCATCACCTCTCCTGCCGCGTCCCTGGCCGGAGCCGAAAGCGTCGGCGCCGCCGCCGTCCGGACCGACCTGGGCCGCGAAGACAGCGCACTCCACGAGCGGGACGGCGCAGGCAAGATCGCGCTGGAGAAGCCCTGGCTGTTCTGGTTCAACACCGCCCTGACGGTCGCCCTGGTGATCTGCCTGCTGATGGCGCTGATGCCGCTGCCGATCCTGTTCATCGTCGCCTTCGCCATCGCCCTGGTCGCCAACTATCCGCGCTGGGAAGACCAGCAGGCGCATCTGGTGTCCCACGCCGCCAGCGTCGTCACGGTTTCCACCATGATCTTCGCCGCCGGCATCTTCACGGGAGTCCTGACCGGCACCAAGATGATCGAGGCCATGGCCTCGGCGGCGGTATCGGTGATCCCGGAGAGCATGGCCGGATGGCTGCCGCTGATCGTCGCCGTGACCAGCATGCCGCTCAGCCTCGTCTTCACGCCGGATGCTTATTACTTCGGCGTGATGCCGGTCCTGGCGCAGGCGGCGGGCACTCTCGGCCTCGACCCGACCGTGATCGGCCGCGCCGCGATCCTGGGCCAGATGACCACCGGCTTCCCGCTCAGCCCGCTGACCGCATCGACCTTCATCCTGATCGGCCTCAGCGGCGTCAATTTAGGCGATCATCAGCGCTTCATCTTCCCCTGGGCCTTCGGCACCACGCTGGTCATGACCGCCGTCGCCTATGCCACCGGCGCTCTTGCCGGCTGATATCAGCTTTAGGAGACATGACATGGTACGTATCGGCTGTGGCGCAGGGTTCGGCGGAGACCGCCTGGAACCCGCGGTCCGCCTTCTCGAAGACGGCGCCCTCGACTACCTCGTGCTCGAATGCCTGGCGGAGCGGACGATCGGCCTGGGCCAGAAGCGCCGGATGCACGATCCGGCAAGCGGCTACGATCCGCTGCTGGAGCGGCGCCTGCGCCCGCTGCTGCCGCTCCTGAAGGAGAAGGGCACGCGCATCGTCACCAACATGGGATCGGCCAACCCGCTGGCGGCAGGGCGGAAGATAGCGGGGCTTGCCGGTGAACTCGGCCTCGACATCACCGTCGCGGTGGTGACCGGCGACGACGTGCTGAGCGTCCTCGATCCGGAAGCACCGTCGATGGAGGACGGCAGGCCACTGTCCAGCTATGGCCGCATCCTATCGGCCAACGCCTATCTCGGCGCCGACGCGATCCTGCCGGCGCTGCAATCCGGCGCCGACGTGGTGATTACCGGCCGCGTCGCCGACCCGTCGCTGGTCGTGGCCCCCTTGGCCCATCACTTCGGCTGGGACCTGGGTGACGCCGCCCGCGTCGGCCAGGGCACGGTGGTAGGCCATCTGCTGGAATGCGCCGGCCAGATCACCGGCGGCTACTTCGCCGATCCTGGACGGAAGGACGTTCCGGGTCTCGCCGATTTGGGCTTCCCCTTCGCCGACGTCGATGCCGACGGCAACTGCGTGCTCGGCAAGGTCGCCGGCACCGGCGGCCTCATCACGGCCGCCACCGTCAAGGAGCAGCTTCTCTACGAAGTCACCGACCCCACGGGCTACGTCACGCCCGACGTGATCGCCGATTTCCGATCCGTCCGCATCGCGCCGCTCGGCCCCGACCGCGTCGAAGTCTCCGGCGGAACCGGCAGGAATCGGCCCGACACGCTGAAGGTCAGCGTCGGCTATCACGCCGGCTATGTCGGGGAGGGGGAAATCTCCTACGCCGGGGCCAACGCGCTGGCCCGCGCCCGGCTGGCCGGCGAGGTCCTTCACCAGCGGCTGGCCTCCCAGTTCCCCGACCTCCGCGTCGAATGCCTCGGCGGCGAAGCCTACCGCTACGGCTTCCTCGAAGGCCGGGAGCCGACCCGTGAATACCGGCTCCGCATCGTCGGCCGTGCTCAGACGCAGGAGATCGCAGAAGAGATCGGCCGCGAGGTCGAAGCGCTGCTGACCAACGGCCCCGCCGGCGGCGGCGGTGCCCGCAAATACATCCAGGAAACCGTCGGCATCGTCTCCGCCCTGCTGCCCCGGACGAAGATCGCCCATCAGGTCACGGTCATGAGGAGTGCGTCATGAGCATCCGTCTGCACGACATCGCCCATTGCCGGGCGGGAGACAAGGGCAACACCTCGACCCTGTCGGTGATCGCCTATGACGAAGCGATGTACCCGCTGCTGTGCCGCGCCTTGACGGCGGAAGCCGTCAAGGCACACCTGTCGCGGAACATCGAGGGCGAAGTGACCCGCTACGAGATGCCCAATGTCGGCGCGCTCCAGTTCGTGTGCCGTCAGGCGCTCCACAGCGGGGTGACCACGTCGCTGACCATCGATCCCCATGGCAAGTGCCTGAGTTCGGAACTCCTGGAGATCGAAATCCCGGAAGCGTGACGAAGCGGGGGGAAGAGGCGAGGGAGTCTGTCCATCGACCCCGCCTGAATTCTGCCTGAAAAAACATCGAACGGTTCGGGTATCTCGGCTGTTGAGCATGTCTATACCCCGATTTTGGACCCCGATTTTGGAGTGGACCATGCCGATCAACAGTTCCGAAGAACTCGAAAAGGCCATGCACGAGTTCCAGCGGCTTCACGATGCGCCGGACGATTCACCCGACGGTCGCCGCCGCATGGAACTCGATGCCGAGATCAAAGCCTACGACGCTACTCGCGGCGGCGGTGGCAGCGGCGATAGTGGCGGCGAGCAGACCGGCGGTGGCAGCGGCACGCCGGGGCGCTACTGATACCAGGGCAACGAATTCCGGTCTTTATCGCGTTTCAGGGCGATGGGTTCGCTTCGACCGACCTGCGGCGCGAACTATCCCCTGACCGGTACCTTCGGCGCTCGCGGCTTCAAGCCGCCGCAGCACCTTTCCTGCGGTTGTTTGTTTTAAATTCGCATAAATTTTTCAGCGCAATTGACAACACGGATGCATTCGGCGCAGAGTCCCCCCGCCATCGCACCCCGCGAGGCGGCCGAGCCAAGGAGTTGGAGCTCCCGAGCCCGGCCTGACCATCAATGCACGTCTTAAGGAAATCATCGATGGCTAGCGAAGCCAATACCACACCCGGCGCGTTCATGCGCCAATCTTTGTTCTCCGCCGCCGCAGTGGTCCCGACCGCTGCGGCGGCGGGAACACCCGTTCCCCCGTTGAATCTGCGTGAAATCCCGGCCTGAGATGGCGGAAGAGGATGCTTCGGACGAAGCATGTCCCGGTTCGTCGTCCGTGATGACCCAGGCTCTCGACGTCATAAGCCTGCTGAAGCACGCGCGATTGACGGTCGTCGAATCCGAACCGACCGACGCCATGATCGCCGCCGGAATGGCGGTTTCCGGCGTCAGCGCGGAGCGGACCCGCGCCGTCTTCCGCGCGATGCTTGCAGCCGGCGGCACGGTAGGCCCCCGGCTTCAATAGCGGGCGCCACCCACCGGATCGATCCCGAGTCCCAAGCCCGTCATGGAACGGGCTTGCCGACGCTCGACCGAACGAGGAACGGAATGACCGACGTTCACCACCATATCGCCTATCGTTCGCCCGACACCCAATGGCTGACGCTCAACCCGCAGCTCGACCCGTTGCTGAGGCTATGGCGCCGGCACCAGAACCCCCGCGAGGGCCGGCAACCCCGCTGGTCGGAGATCGCCCCCCGGCTCTGGATGCCCTTCCATCGCGGGCTTTTCCTGGTCCGCGACAAAGGCTGCCACCGCCTGCCGTTCTGCGACACCATGTTCCCCCTGGCCGCCGACCTGCTGGGTCTGCCCAGGGATTTCCACGGCTCCCACTCGCCGAACCCTTTCCAGGCCCGCCTGATCCACGGACTCGTCTACCGCTCCTGCCGCGTCCAGGCGGCCCAATCCGACTTCATCCTCTCCGGCCACGCCGCCGACCTGAAAGCCATAGCCGTACCCCTGGCCCCCGAGGAATCCAGCATCCACCCCCACGACCGCCCGATCCTGCTGGCCGTGGCATGGCCCGCGCCGGATTGAGGGAAGGTGGAGGAGAGGGGCGAGTACAGGCAGGCTCAGGGATTTTGGCCTGAGGAAGAAGGCAAGCAGTACGACGCCAGCAACGACGTCAAGGGTTAGTTTCAATGAGGCTCAGGCACTTCTGCCTGAGAAAGCCCCCTGCTCCAACCCATTGACAATGAACGGAGATTCCGTTCCGTTTCGAGCGGGTCGCGAGGGAGCTTGAAAAACGCGATCCGCGTCGTTGGTTAGGCTTCACGATTTCAAACATCCACGTGCCAAATCAAGCACTTAGCGGCTTAGCGAGCGGGTCGGGGGTTTTTGACGGTACCGAACCGCTCGAAAGCGTATCGGCAGTACGCACCACAACCGTTGGGCAGTCAAGCACCTTCTTCAAGCTTCCGGCACGATAGCGAAGGCGCACTCTTCCCTACCCGAAACGCGCTCCCCATTCAGCCTGGATTCATCAGCGGAATTCTCCGCTTCGGCCAAGCTTCCTCCATATGCCGGCACAGGGCACGGAGTATGGGGGTGGCGATGGCTGCCGCTTCGTCGGTCACATGGGCGTCCGCCTTCAGCACGATATCGGGCGCTTCCCGCATCAGCCGCCGGGACCGGAATGGCCCGATCGTTTCGTCGCAGAACATCGCCGTGCCCATGATGATGCCCAGCACGACATCGTCCGCTTCGTGGGGGGCGGCCAGTGCGCGGTGAAGCTCCTGAAGGAGCGCGTAGGTGACGATGGACGTGTGCTCAAGCATGGCGGTGTGGTTCATGGCGCCTCTCCCCAGTCAGATTACGGGTGTCCGTGAAGCACCATGATCGCGTCTTCCGCCGATAAATGCAGTGAACAGACGCACGTTTATCGACAATCCAGGGCGGAGTCTTTCAGGCGTCTCCGAATTCGTCATGAAGTGGGGTTGGTATAATTCCGTCCCCGACAGGAACATTGCTCCCCACGCCTTGTTTTAGGGCAAATACCACACAAGGGGAAACAGCAATGACCAACATCTTCTACATTATCGGCGTCGTCGTCGTCATCATCGCGATCCTGTCGTTCCTGGGCCTGCGCTAATTTTCATCGCTCAGACGGGCCATCGCTCAGACGGGATGGAGTAGCGCCAGGATCAGGGTGATGCTGATGACGGACAGCAGCGTCGTCAGCATGACCGCGTTCACGGCGCCCTCCACATAGACGCCGAACTGATGCGCTTGCAGATAGACATTGGCCCCGGCGGGCAATCCCGCCGTAACGGTCGCAACGACCACGGCCTCCGGCGATAATCCAGCCACCTGCGACGCCAGGAACCAGACGATCAGCGGGTGAAGCGCCAGCTTCAGGACGCTCACGGTCATCGCCTCCAGCACCTCGCGCCCGATGCGGAGCGTGCTTTGGGCCAGGGCGGCGCCCAGCGCTATCAGGGCGGTCGGGGAGGCCGCCGCACTGAGCATCGCGGTCATCTTGTCCAGCGGTCCCCAGATGCCCAGCCCGGTCAGGCTCCACAGCAGGCCGCTCGCGATGCCGATGATGATCGGGTTGGAAACCGTGTCCCTCACCGCCGGCGAGATCAGTTTCATCGGCCCGCCCGACTGGCCTCGCTCCATGGCTATCACCATCGTCGTCACGGGCAGCAGGATCAGGGAGTGGAAGGCGATGATCTTGGTCTGAAGGATCAGGCCATTGGCGCCGAATGCCGTCTGCATCAGGGGCAGGCCCAGCAGCGCCGCGTTGGAATACATCGACGCCATCCCGAACACGCCGAGCTGGTCCAGCGTCAGCCTGAACAGCAGCCTGCAAGCACCAGCGCCACGACCAGAATGATCAGGCACCCGCTGAAATAAGACAGGACGATGCCCGGTTCCCAGCTTGGCACGCTGCCGTCGCCGACCGTCGAGCGGAACAGCAGCACGGGGATCATCAGGTAGGTCGCCGCGTTCGCCATCCCGCGAACCGCCAGCGCCGGCAGGATGGAGGTGTGCCCCGCGATGTAACCGATAAGGATCAGGCCGAAGACGGGCAGAATGATGTTTATGAAAATCGCCACTGAGAATGCCAGCTTTCCTGAATAGCCGCACCACGGGAACCGGCTGCGCATCGGACCCGCAATGGCCCCGCCGGTTCAGGTGGTGCCCTGAAAAATCACACCAGCAGTATATATCGCGGGCCGGTCAACAGGTAGCTGACTCACGATCCGCTGCTTTGTCGACCGGAATGATAGTATATACTGGTAAACAGGGTCGCTCAGCGCTCCCGTCCAAGCACGTGGGTCTAGTCGAAAGGACTTGCTCAATGCCTCTCGTCCGCATCGATCTCGCTGCCGGCAAGTCGCCGGATTACCGTCGCGCCATCGGCGAAGTCATTTACGACGCGATGATCGAAACCATCAACGTTCCCAAGGACGATCGCTTCCAGATCATCACCGAGCATACTCCGGAAGATTTCATCGTCGATCCGACCTACATGGGAATACAGCGTTCCGCCGATTGCGTGATTATTCAGATCACGCTGAACCAGGGCCGCACGCTCGATCAGAAGCGGGCCTTCTACAAGGCCATCGCCGACGGGCTGAATAGCCGCCTCGATCTCCGCCGCGAGGATGTCTTCATCAGCCTCGTCGAAGTGCTCAAGGAAAATTGGTCGTTCGGCAATGGCGAAGCACAATATGCCTGACGGGGACATGCGCGCCGACGTCATCGACGGCATCGCGGCCTGGGTGATCAACTGCGGTCTGGTCGGTTGGTCGGAAACCGACCTGCTGCACGGCTTTTGCGAGCGGTGCCGTGGCGCCGGGATCGACCTGTGCCGCGCCATCACGATCATCGACACCCTGCACCCGATCTACGAGGGCCGCGCCTTCCGCTGGCGGAACGACGGCGTCGAGGAAAGCTTCATTGTCGAGTACGAATCCACCAGCGAAGGTCCAGCGGCGGAGAAGTGGCGGAGCAGCCCGTTCCAGCATCTTCTGGACATCGGCGGCGACGAGATCCGCGTCCGGCTCGCTTCCGACGAAGCGGTGCGGTTCTCCTTCCTGGATACGCTGAAGGAGGAAGGCCAGACCGACTACGTCGCCTTCATCCACCGCTTCGCGGGCGACGGCATCATCGGGGAGATGGATTGCGTCTATTCCTATTGGACCACGCGACACCCCGAGGGCTTCGCCGATGCGGGACTCGCGGCCCTGCGCCGGCTGCTGCCGTCGCTGGCGCTGGCGCTGAAATGCGCGTCGCTCAAGCGGATCTCCGAGACGCTGGTGGAAGTCTATCTGGGCAAGGACGCCGGGCGGCGGGTGCTCAACGGCCATATCTCGCGCGGGGTGGCCGACAGGATCAGCGCGGTCCTGTGGTTTTCCGACCTGCGCGGCTACACCAGGATCAGCGACAACGCCGCCCCCGGCGAGATCATTCCGCTGCTGAACGACTACGCCGAGGCGGTGATTTCCGCGATACATAATGCCGGCGGCGACGTGCTCAAGCTGATCGGCGACGGTATCCTGGCGATCTTCAAGGCGGACGATCCATCCGACGCCTGCCGATGCGCGCTGAAGGCGGAAGC
Source organism: Skermanella sp. (assembly GCA_035630415.1). Classification (GTDB taxonomy): domain Bacteria; phylum Pseudomonadota; class Alphaproteobacteria; order Azospirillales; family Azospirillaceae; genus Skermanella. Next base: position 217 of record DASQKT010000591.1, on the reverse strand, counting down.
GAACCTGCGGCGGGACCTGAAGGCGCTGGACGAACGCCGCGCCGCCGCCAACTGTCCCGTCACGTCGGTCTATCTCGGCCTGCATATCGGCGAGGTCTTCTACGGCAATATCGGCAGCAAGGACCGGCTGGACTTCACGGTCGTCGGTCCCGCCGTCAACGAAGTCAGCCGGATCGCCTCCATGTGCCGGTCGGTGGACCGCGATGTCGTCATCTCG